>NZ_KV818066.1:172669-329926 GCF_001814835.1 Streptococcus sp. HMSC072D07 | reverse complement strand
CCATTCTTATCAACACGTTTGACTGTGACTGGTTCTGGTGTACCAACGAACTGCTTGTCTGGTGTGAAGGTCACAGTTCCATTTGATGCAATCGTGTAAGTTCCTTCACCTAGAATCACTTTTTCAGTTGATCCATCTTCAAATGTCGCTGCCACAGTTTCATCGATTGGAACCAGTGGGTCGCCACCTTGGAAGCTTGGAGTTCCTGTTTGTGGAACACCCTGAGGACCCGTGCTAGTTGCGTTAGTGCTGGTTGGAACTACTTCTTTCACCACCGCTTGGTACTTGACAGTAACAGGAGTTCCGTTGGCATCCACACGAGTCAATTCAAGTTCTGGTGTTTCCCCCTTGAATTGCTTATCTGGGGTGAAGGTCACCTTGCCATCTGCATCCACTTCGAACTTACCAACATTTGGTACTTCTTTCACAGTTGTACCATTGTCAAATAGTGGTGTCGAATCCGCTGGGAATGGAACTGAGTCATGGCCTGGAGTGAAGGTCACTTTACCTTCTTGGACCTGACCTTGCAGACCTTCTGTCATATCACCTGTACCAGTTGGCGTTACTTTCTCAACAACTGGGGTATAGGTCGTTACAGCCGACTCTCCATTTTTATCCACCACTCCAACTCGAACTGGAGTTGCCGGACCATAGAAGGTTTTCAGTGGAGTAAAGACAATTGTTTTATTTACAAGATCTAAATCGTACGTCCCTTGGTTGGCAATGGTTAGCGAAGTTACCTTTTGTCCATTCTCATCATAAAGAAAGACACTGCTTTGGACTAGGTCAACGGATTTCTTTGCTCCATTAATGGTTGTTGTCCCTTTTGTAAAGTGGACCTCGCTCTCGCTTGCTCTATCCTCATCAAATCGAATCGTTGCTGCTTGCTTCTGCCCTTGAAGGCCTTTAGATTTCGCTGCACTTGCTGAAGGGACAACTGGAAGTGGAACATAATACACCACCCGATACCAGGTAAATTCTTTTTCCAACTCTTCATCTCTAGGATCATCCGCGGTCAATAAATATTCATCGAGAGCTCCTTCTCCCGACATTGTGTTTGCATCAATATCCTCTCTTGGATAATAGCCAGGAATTTCAGGAGAAATCACTTGAGACCAAGTTTGGTCTGCAGACCAGGCTGAGTATGTCACACCAGCTGTCGCATCATTTGGTTGCCGTTTCGCTAAAACCTGGTCAATTCTCTTGGTTCGAGTAAACGAATGAGTCTCAACATGCTTTGGAGCAAGGAGTGATAAATCAGAATGGTTTGTTTTTTTGAGATATTCATAATCAATTTCACGAGTTCCACGAACAGTTTCGGTTAGTTCTGTAATCTTGTGTCTAAACTGAAACTTGAATTGTTTTGGACTAGTCGAGTCACCAAAGGTATGATCTGTAAAATCGTTACTAATCAGTTCATATCCTGCATCTTCCAATTCCTTAATTCGACGAGCAGGATCATAAGAAATTGGTCCATTAGGTTTGCCTACAACTGTGTCTACCTCTCCTAGTTGTACTTCCTTAGACGGATCGTTTATATCCACAAAGGTGAAACTTGCAGATGACAGTTTGGTAGACATTTGGATTGAAACATTATTGGACTCAGTGTACTTGGAACTGCCATTTGCCAGTGCCGAAGAAAGATAAGCCGTAGCACCTGGGGCAGTATCTTGCCCGATAACTGCTCCATCAATAGGAAACTGAATCCTACTTCCAGCAGCAACCGGAGCAGTCGAATGCCAACGAATTGCACGAATCTCTGACCAATCCGACACTTGGTCTGCTGTGAGCCACTGTGAAGCATTAATTTCTGTAGCAGTGCCCGCAGTACGACTATATTGAACTCCCCAGCCTGAAGGTGGTGTTAGAGCTTTTGTCAAATGAACGGTAAACTCCGATCCACGATTTCTTGATTCCAGCTGTTTATCACCTTTCATCGGCAAAGAAGATAAGACATATACATCTGAAACTGACTGTTTAGCTGCGTTTTTATAGGTCACTCTGAAATCAATCTCATCACCAGGATAGTGCTCTTGGGTATTGTAGGCAAAGTGTTGATCTGTAGCTCTCTTCACTTCAGAGTAGACACCACTCGCTTCAGAAGCCTGTACGATCACATCAAAGTCATAAGAAACCGAATTTTTCGAGGTAACTGTAATCCCATCTAGCTCCCCCAAGTCATAACCATTCTGAGCTTGAACGTCAGGAAGTTCCTCGTCCCAAAAAGCAATCGCTTTATAGGTATAGGTCCCATTTGGAATCGTCTTGTTTTCTAATTTCAAAAGAGTTGGGGGCATAGGTGAGTCTGGGGTTCCCTTTACTTGAGCATAGTAGAGAGTTTTCCCAGTATCTTTGTAATTATAATAGACCTTAAAATTAGGATTCCCACTAAAGTTTAATTGTGGATCAGCCAAATAAGCCAGATGGTAAACTCCTGTCAAGTTTGCGAAGTTCTGGGTAGGAGTTTCTTTACCCGCAGTCCTTGTGATAAAATCTTCTTTAAAACCAGAAGCATCTGTGTGTCGATTAAAGACATCTGTCCGACGGCGTCCAACCATCGAAATTTGCTGGCTAACGCGTGTTAATTCAGCTGAGGCCGTTTGAGATAAGGAAACAGTGTTACCAGTATTGTTAAATGTGAAATCCGTTCTAGAATCCAACTTACTGATTGTCGAATCTTTATAGAGACTTTCCCAATTATTAAAACGTGTTTTGGTCTGGAAAACAAACATTGATGTATCATTTGTTGAGGACTTCCTCATCTTGATATTTTTAAACTTGTACTCCAGTTCCTTCACATCTTGCTCTTCCGTCAGTCGTAGGCTACGAGTGTTACTATTAAAAGTCCCTAACAACTCACCTGTAGCTTTATTGTATACTTCTACAGATGCATCCGGTGAAGAGAAAAATTCATTCCAATAACGCTCCTCAATCGCATTGACTTCTCGATAAGACTCTCGTGGGTCTTGTATTCTATGGGTGACCGTGTAGTCATTGATAGGATAATCTTTTTCAACCTCAGCGACTGATGAGAGTCGAACATAAGAACGGTATTCTGTTTCACCATAGGAACGAATTATCTCCGAGTCAGACTGATTATAGTGTCTATATTCGAAGAGAGAAGACTCTGGCTGATCTGTTTTTTGAACAAAGAGAGTATAGGGAAGAACGGCCGTATTTTGATAACTAGTCCCATCTGCTTTTGTATAGATACCTGTCACAGTTAGGTTTTGCGCTTTTCTATTGATATCTGCTACTTTGGCATTCTTTAACTTAAAAGAAATTGGAATGAGCTTATTTTTATTGTTATTGATATCTTGAAGCGGATTGTTAGCTCTGTTAATGGTCAGATGGTAACCCGTCGCATCGGCAGTCCATCCCAAAGCTTTGGCTTCATCTGTCAATTCATAACCTTCTTTTAGATCTACATTATAGGTATAAGAAGTGACAGGATCAATGATATGTCCCCCGACATCACTAATCCCCATACCATTGATCATACGACCATCAAAGACACCATTTCCATAGTTGAAATAATCATTTCTTGCCGTATTATTCTTAGGATCTTTCGCACCATTAAATAGGTAGAAAGACACAACCGACGAACCATCGTCAACGATACCATCGTTGTCTCGATCATAGCCAATGACCTGATTGTTAGACATTGGTGTCAGACCACCTACACCGTTTTCTAAGACTTTCCATGTGTGTTCAATGCTTCCAAGTTCTTTGAGGACATTGCCATTTTTGTCATAGAGCTTAGCAGTTGCGGTCACCTTATGGTCTGGTCCAAGGGCTTGGACAGCGCCTCCCCAATTCTGCGTCAAAGGATCTATCTGAAAAGTATAGACGAAGTTATAGTTTGCCCCACCTCTCAGATTCGCAGGTTCTATCTTTAAATCAAGATCCCCATTCGCTTTTTCTTGGCTAAACTTTACACCACCGACTGGAGAAGGGGTCAATTTAATAGCCTTCCCATTTTGGAAATGAATTTTGATATACCCACCAGAATAATCTGCTTCGTGTCCAGTAATACTAAAAGTCAAGGACTCACGAACACTATCTACAGCATGGATATCTTTGATTGGCGAATGAGTTTTAAATTCTGCATTGACTTCATCTAGCGATCTCTTGCGCCTAGAAGAAGTTTTCCCGCTAGAGCCACTTTCTTCCTTGCTTTTCTGCTCAGTTTGAGTTGATTCTAGAGATTGCTTTTTCTCCTCATCTAAAGAAGGCTGACTCGCTTCCTTCGTATTGTCAACTTGAGAAACTGGTTGGCTCTGAGAGACTGGTGCAGATACTTCTGTTTTGGACGGTTCAGCTTTATCCTCCAGCTCCTTAACCGCTTCGTTCTGTGTTACCACTTTTTGAGGCTCAGAAATGACTTCCTGCCCATTATCAGTACTTTTTTCCTTCTGTTGAATTTCCGCCTGCGTTTGTTGTTCCTTATTGTTGACTTGAGTTTCATCCGCTTGCACTGGAGAAGTAGCCATGACCATAAAAGTTCCTAGCAATACCGAACAGGTCCCAACACTTAACTTTCTAATTGAAAAGCGGGAAAAAGATTGATTAAAAATTTTTTTCTTCATCATTTCTCCTTTATATTCATACTTAATCTAACATAACAGCTTTATCATTATAACTTATAGTAAATAGAATTTCCAATAGAATGTTCATTTCTACAGAAATTTCTTTATAACTCCATTTGCATAGAAAAAGGAAGCTGAAAAACCAGCTTCCTTCTGTTGTTTTCATTCCATTTTCACCATTATTCCACACTGAAAAGATATGGATATACGGGTTGTTGACCTTGGTGAATCTCTACTTCAACATCTTCAAATTCTTCTGCGATTTCTTGGGCAATTTCATTGGCAAGTTCTTCGCTTCCGTCTTCACCGACATAGAAAGTCACGATTTCACTGTCTTCGTCCAACATATGTTTCAAAGTTTCAGTCAAGGTTTGGTGCATGTCAGGATTTGACACGAGGATTTTCCCATCTACCATACCAAGATTGTCATTTTCATGAATTGCTAATCCATCGATAGTTGTATCACGAACGGCTGTTGTTACACTACCGCTGATAACATCACCAAGGGCTGCAGTCATGCGTTCTTGGTTTTCTTCGATTGATTTGCTTGGGTCAAAGGCAAGAAGGCTGGTCAACCCTTGAGGAATTGTACGCGCTTCTACCACAACAGCAGGTTGTTCAAGCACTTCAGCCGCAGACTGAGCTGCCATAAAGATATTTTTGTTGTTTGGCAAGAAGATGATGTTGCGAGCATTGACCTGTTCAACAGCCTTGATAAAGTCTTCTGTTGAAGGGTTCATTGTCTGACCACCTTCAATGACATAATCCACACCTTGGGCACGGAAGATATCTGCTAAACCTTGACCAGCTACTACTGCGATAAGAGCATACTCTTTTGTTTCAGCAGGCTTGTTTCCTTGAGTTGCTTCTTTTTCAACTTGCGCCTCGTGTTGGTTACGCATGTTGTCCACTTTTACCTTGATCAAGCTACCATATTTAAGACCTTCTTGCATGACAAGACCTGGATCTTCTGTATGGACGTGAACTTTGACGATTTCATCATCATTGACAACAAGTAGAGAGTCACCTAAGTCATTCAAGTAGTTACGGAATTCATCATAGTCAAAGTCCTTAGAATAAGTTGGACCTTGTTTGAGGGCTACCATGATCTCTGTACAGTAACCGAAGGTAATATCCTCAGTTGCCACATGCCCTGCTACAGACTTGTGGTGCTCTGCATTGATCATTTCACTCATGTTGGCAGGAGTCGCTACAAAGTCTTCAGAAGCACTGTATTCACCAGTAAGAGCTGAAAGGAAGCCTTCGTAAATGAAGACCAAACCTTGACCACCTGAGTCTACCACACCAACTTCCTTAAGGACTGGAAGCATTTCTGGTGTCTTAGCCAAAGCTGCTTTCGCGCCTTCCAAGGCTGCACGCATGACCTCAACAGCATCATCTGTCTCCTCGGCTTTTTTCTTAGCCCCAATGGCAGCACCACGAGAAACAGTCAAAATGGTTCCTTCAACTGGTTTCATAACCGCTTTATAAGCTACTTCGACACCAGATTGGAAGGCAAGAGCCAAGTCTTGACCTGTTAATTCATCTTTTCCCTTGATAGCCTGAGAGAAGCCACGGAAGAGCTGAGAAGTGATAACCCCTGAGTTCCCACGCGCACCCATCAAGAGCCCTTTGGCAAGAATGCTCGCTACTTCTCCAACTGTAGAAGCAGGCTTGTCTGCTACTTCTTTCGCACCATTTTCAATGGTCATTCCCATGTTTGTCCCAGTATCTCCATCTGGAACTGGAAAGACGTTTAATGAATTGACATATTCTGCTTGCTTATTCAAACGAGTTGATGCAGCTTGCACCATCTCTTGGAATAAACTGGTAGTAATTTTTGACACGATTATTCTCCTACAACTTTGATATTTTGAATGTAGACATTCACAGTCTGAGCAGTAATTCCTAGTTGATTTTCTAAACTAAAACGAACACGCTCTTGAATGTTTTTTGACACTTCGCTTATCTTTACTCCGTAGCTCAATACGGTATAAACATCAACTGCAATGCTACCATCTTCGGCTGCTTTTATAACAACACCCTTAGAATAATTTTCCTTACCAAGGAGGGCTTGGAAATTGTCTTTGAGGGCATTTTTACTAGCCATACCGACCACACCAAAAATCTCAGTTGCGGCACCACCTACTATGGTTGCAATCACTTCATCAGTCAGTTCGATTTGACCATCTTTTGTATTAATCTTTACAGTCATTTTTTTTTACCTCAACTAGTTGATACTCTATTTTATCATATTTCAGCCCAAGTGTAAAAGCAGAATGCTGTATCTGCGGATATTTGCTCTATTTTTCAAATGGTTTTATCCTTAGAGCAAAAGAAAAAGACCTAAGCGGTCTTTTCATTTTTATTAAACGCGTTCAACTTTACCTGATTTCAAAGCACGAGCTGAAGCCCAAACTTTTTTAGGTTTACCATCGATAAGAACAGTAACTTTTTGAAGGTTTGGTTTTACGGCACGTTTTGTTTGGTTCATCGCGTGTGAACGGTTGTTTCCTGATACAGTCTTACGACCTGTAAAGTAACATACTTTAGCCATTGTGTTTTCCTCCTATTAGATCTAATATAGCGGATGTGCTAGCACCACATACCGTACTATGTTATCACACTTTCTCTATTTTGGCAAGGAAATTCGGAGACTTGTTTGTGTCTAAATTTTTGGGACTAATCAAATATCCTTATAACTCAATAAGAAAGCGAGATTTTTCAGACAAAAAAACTGGAAAAAGTTCCTAACTTTACTCCAGCCCTTGACTATATTGCACTATTTATGCTACAATATTGTTTGACTGATTAAGCAAAGTGTTGGTTTGTCTTAATCGGTGGTGTAGAAGTTGCTGCTTCTGCACCTTTTTCTTTTTTATATTTACTCTATTATTGTAACACATATTAGGCAAAAAAGCAACTGTTTTGTATAAAAACATGACAAAAAGACCTCTAAAAATTCTTTTTTTAGAGGCTTTTGTCTGCCTTCCGATTTTATTTATGTCCTCTTTTTCTGATGACAGCACCGTGTGGCTTATGGTTAATACGAAACCCTGCGCCTAATCCCGTATCCCTAAATTCCTCATACTCTTGTCTCCAAGCTCCAAAAAACAGCTCGTTTAGCTGATCAATTCGTTCAATAAGAATCATCTTGGCCATGGTACAAGCCCCTTCGATGGACCAATACATCCCTCGATGTTTCATGCGGTAAGTGACCTTTCGGTGCTGACTCTCCATTACCCCGATACCACGTGAGGACAATCCTCTAAGTTTAGGTGGTCTAGTGTCACAGAAATTTCTTAATAATTTCTTACGAAAATTGTAAAAATTATCAAGAGCTTCCTGACTCTCTATGAGAGATTCAACTGTATCTAGTACGGTCTGAAGCAGGCCCTTCTGGTGATTTTGGATGGCCTTGAAAGCAAGATCAAGTAGTGTAGATGGGTATGGCTTCAGGAATCTTTTAAGTTCTTCATTGACATGGTAGGCATCCCAGAAATGCTCATGACGTTTAATCCGTAGGACCTTCTTAATTTCTTGAAATATTCTTCGAGAATATCCTTTACCATTGTCTGAGTTAGTGATAAGAAGAGTTCGATCGGTTATTTCAAAATGATTGTAGAGATAGTCTATCAATTCTTCCTTTGCTTGTTCATGGCTTGTATGGATAATCTCATGCTTATTCTCTAGTACATACCGATTATTACCAACCTTCTTCGCTCCAGTATGAATCAGAAAATGGGCTAAGTCTGTATTGTGTCGTTCATCATTGCTTGATGTTGTCTTGACGAGCACACCATCTCCCTCCAGGTAGATTTTATCTGCCTGTATTTTTTTCGGTTGCTCATCACCTTTAAAAAGCCGATAACGTTCCCTCTCTGAAAAGAGTTTACCTGCCATTTTTACGGACTTCAAAACAGCATCCTTTGTTATTTCCAAACGATAAGCCATCTTAACTGTTCGACAAACTTCACGGTAGGATAAAACAGAAGCGTGTTTTGCCATGTGAAAAATCAACTCAGGAGAATAACGCATATACTTTTCTAGACCTAGCCACTCATCTACGGGATAGCAGCTTTTCTTTCCCTTTCGCCAGCGATTCCTAGAAAAGGTCACCTCTCCAAATGTAAAAACAACTGTCCTCTCAGTACTGTCTATCCGTTTATACCCCCTCAGTCTCATGGAGGGAGCTATCTGCTCGTCATAATCTCTAACTTGCTTCAGGAATTGCTGCTCACGTTTGCGATCTAGTTCTGCGACAAATTCTTTTTCATCAAATTTAAACATACTCTCTATTGTACTGAAATCATGACTAGATTAAAAACATCAGAAACTTTTACAAGATTTTTTCAAAAATAAAAGCCCTCCCTTATTGGGAAGGTTGTTTGATTATAAATATAATTATATTTATGACGATAGACTTTCAATTAGTCTATCAAGGTAATCTGATGCAGACTTTGCGCCAGCTGCTTTAGCAATTTCATCTAATTTTTTCCGATTGCTTGGTTTCAAAGTAAACTGGAATTGCTTTTTGCGTTCAAAACTTTCAAAGTTAGCTATATCTGAAATCCGCTCAGGTTGATGGGTTGCTTCAATAATCTGCGAAATCTCTTTTTCTTTTGGTGTGAATGCCATAACAATCTCCTTCTAATTCTAATTATATTTATAATTGTATTTGTGTTTATAAATATAATTATATTGTATCATAAATTTTTGAAAAAGTCTGCTCCAGCTCAGTGAAAAATTTTTTGTGTTTTTGATAAAGCTCAGGATTCTTCTCCATATCTGCGATAGAGATTTTATCAATCGTGGAATGATTGAATAACTCTTTTGCTGGTACAATTCCTAGAAGGTTATCTGTTCCCTTTTCTTTAGCTTCAAGTCCTAGGGCCTCCAGTAATTCTCTTGATGACCCATAGTTTGGTCGGATCATATTTGCTAAGAAATATAACTCAGCAGTAATGTATGATTCTCTTGTACGATAGTCAATTACATCCCTTCTGAATGCTTCTAACCGAGTTGATAAATTGAATTTGGCATTATAACCAAACTCTGAAGGAGTCAAGGGACTAATAATAACATGACTGACCGCAACAGCATTTTTAGTAGCTGTCGCAAAGTCTGGTCTACAATCAATCAAGATATAGTCAAATTGATCCAACTTTTTCTTTTCGTAGTTATCCTCTAGCCAAAGATAAAGTAACATATTTTTCTTATCGCTGTTCTCCAGATCTCGTTCCACCGTATCAAGCTGAACTGAACCTGGAATTAAACTGATATTTTCCTTGACTTGCTTAATATCCACATCGCCTCCTTTAAAAGCATTGGCAATTGTATTCCTGCTCTCATAGATATTGTAACACTGTGTCAAATTACACTGATGGTCTAAGTCTATAAAGAGAACCTTATGACCTTTCTTAGCCAACCATTCCCCATAATTAAAAGTTAAAGTAGTTTTTCCAACGCCACCTTTAATGGCAGCAAATGTGATGATCTTCATTTGACATCCTCCTCAAACTGATACTTAACAATCTTATTTTGCGAGCTTTCAATCAAAGCTATTTTTTCCCACTCATGTTTAGTATGCTTTACTTTCCATAGCGGAACAAATCCAAATAACAATAACCTACCAACATAGAGCGTCTTGTCTTCGGTGTCTTCAGTGTCTTCCGTACCTTCTTCCCAATGACATAATAGGTCCCGATTAACGGTAGATACAATCTCACAAGAAATACATTCAGTAGGCGAGAAGTATTCTGACATAAGTAAACTTAAAATTCTATACCATAGTTCTTTATAATTCTCAAAGACATATTTCCAGAAATAGTCACCCTTTTGACGTTTTCCTATCCAGCCCCAAAATCGTATTTTCTTTTCCATAATTCGAACCTCGATTGCCATTGTGCGAGTTTTTGAGAATTCAAAAACGATTCGGTCCTCATTACCTTTCTCGAGACTACCATCAAAATAAACAATATCTAATAATTTCAAGGATTCCTTAAGATTCCCCTTTTTGTTAACATTCTCAACTTGGTTTTGAAAATTATAAACGTCAAAAATATCCATCGTCTTCCTCCTGTTTTTCTATATTTCTATTATACCATTATAATTATATTTGTCAATATGTTTATAATTATATTTATAATTATTTTTTTAAAATGAAATTTCTCTTTCCTTCTCGCCAGCGATTCCTAGAAAAGGTTATCTCTCCAAATGTGAAGACAACTGTCCTCTCGGTACTGTCTATCCGCTTATACCATGAAGGGAGCTATCTGCTCGTCATAATCTCTCACTCGCTTCAGGAATTGTTGCTCACGTTTGCAATCTAGTTTTGCGACAAATTCTTTTTCATCAAATCTAAATACTCTCTATGGTATTGAAATCATGACTAGATTGAAAACATCAGAAACTTCTAAAAGACTTTTTCATCCTCAAATCGTCGGTCAACATTCTCTTCTCGACTACGCACGTGCTCCTTAACATCTCTATAATCTGTGTAATGTTTTAGAGTGTCGTCAAAGAACTCTTGTAAGGCTCCTTTTTCAATTTGAAATTGTTTGATCAATTGACTGACATCTTCCAGTCCCATATCTTTTGGGACTCCCAAATCAGCCAATAGTTGTACCGCCGCAAGACTATTTTCTGGAGATTGCTGGATGGCTAAAAGCGCTCCTTCAATTTTATGATAACGTCCAAGTCGCTCATCTAGCTGTCTTAATTCCTCCTGAGTAGTCTCTATCTTTTCATTAAATTGATCCTCCAAATGTTGAAATTGTGCTCCATCTGTCACACCGTGCTCGACTAAGAAATTATATTCCTTAATCAGCTCACGCATAGAGGAAATTTGGGCATTTTTAGTTACGAGTGTCTCCCCATTTTGTTTGGCTAATTGTCTTGCGACAGTCAAACCCATCATGTACCGATTTTTTTGTGATTGATCTGGATTGAGAAAATAAAAATAGTCTTTCTCTTTGATATAGATCGTATAATTTCCATCCTCATTTTTATCAACTTTATGAGAAGGTATTAAAATGGTACCACTATTTAAAGCTCCCATATCCATCTGTAAGTAAATACCTTGCTTACTTTCTTGTTCGACCTGCCAGGACTCTACTTCCAATTTCAATTCAAAATCATTGGCTGTTTTTTCTTTTGATTCTTGATATTGTTCTTTCAATTCCTCCATATCAAAAACCAACTGATTCTTAGAAATTCTCTCTTTTATTTTTTCAAGAGAATAGAGTCCTTTCTTAGATAATGTATCATCTCGGACATTTCTTTGTTGGGGTTGATCAAGCAATTTATACTTCACAAATTTACCAGAAAAATCAATCTGAAGGTCAAGCGCAACTGCTTTTTGTTTAAAGTCTTCCAACGACAGCGAGTGCTTTAGAAGAAAATCTAGACGATCCTTGATTTCAAAGCGATAATTATTTTGTCTCCGCCAAGCAGAATACTTTGTATAAGAATTTTTCATAGTAGGCTCAATAATTTTAGCGCCATAACGTGCTGCATGCTTGTCCGATATCGCCCTCAAATTTTTCAGGGTTTTCTTTTCCCAACGAAATTTCTTAAGCGTTGAGGTATTGGTTGTATTGAGTATGATATGATTATGAAGATGATCTTTATCTGTGTGTGTCGCAATTACAAACTCATAATTTCCACCTGTCAATTCCAACATCGTTTGACGACCAATTTCATGAACTTGCTCAGGGGTCAAGTTGTCATCTGGAGAAAAAGACTGGATAATGTGATGAGCCAATACTTGTTTTCCTGAAGATAATTCTTTCAAGTCATCATCTCCTTTTTTAAAGGCTGCAGCCAATTTTGTCATGACCATTTCTTCATCTGCTACACTGAAATCAGAGATCCCATTGCCAGATACTAACTTCATTTGAAGTTCACCATCATGATAGACAAGAGGGAAATCAAGATCACTTTCTGCAGGTCCTGATACAAGAGTTTTCGCTTCATTCAGAATATAATTAACAGCTCTCTTCAAATTAGCTGGTGTTTTAATTTGAGTTGGAGATTTAATAACTACCATTCTTCTATATCACTCCTTACCGTTCGTTTCCGTTCCTGTAGACTCTGTTTTTCTGCGCTAGAAAGCTTGGCAGCCACCATCTCTTTTAACTCAGATAGATAGTCAATAACTTGTGCTACTTCCTCTGGCGTAACCCCTTGATTTTCGTTAGCATGCTTAGCAATCTGGTTGATGTTTGTCCCAACTCGATTGATAGCAACTCGAAGGTCTTTCAATTCAGAGAAATCAATTTGTACCACCTTTCCTTGAACCAATTGATTCTTCGCATAGTATTGAAAAGATGGAACTCCCATTTGGGCCATCGCTGTTTTAATTTGGCGATCTTCCTCTGGTGTTAGTCGTATCAATTTTTGTATATAGCGTTTTCTATTTTCTCGTTTCTGCATAATTTTTTATCCTCTTTCTCTTAAAGTCTCTGGCATTTTCTGATTAGTCATCAGCCCCTAACTTCCTTCCGGCAAGCGTAGCAAATGGATATCCATTTGCGAAATTTAAAAAAATCAGAGAAGGAGAACCTTGTAGTTTTCCTTCTTGATTTTCTCAGTTTTGGGGAAATCCCCAAGCCCCTTTCCTATATCTTTTGGAGTACAACCTCTAACAATTTATCGCAACCAACTGAAGATGTTTTTGAAAATAGATGATTGCTTATCACTATTTTCTACACTTTTTTCTTTCTGACCTTGTAACTTTTCAGCTAGGACAGAAAGTTGTTGAGCAGTTAGAGGCTGGAAAATCGACTGCCCAATTTGTATTTCTGTCAGTAAGATTTTTTCTGTGAGTACAGCTTGAAATTCTTCATCTGTAATCATCTTGAGTAGCTCAATATTTTCTTCTTCCCACTCCAAAAGAGCAGGATCTCCTTCAGGTAGTTGAGACTGTTCTTCCTCTAGTTGCTCCAGAACTTTTTGGCGAGTCAAGTCTTTAGCGTTTGGCGATACTCCTTGAACTCTGTCTCCATCCATGATTGGAATAAAGTCTGAAAGGATGATGATCAGTTGTTCTTCTTGTTCATTAGTCATGAGTGTTGTCCTCCTTGATGATGATTTGTTTTTAATTTGACCTTGGGTTTATTTGGGGTGTCCCGTTCGGTCATTTCGAGAAACCCTTCTCTTTTTTTGATTGTGCATCTGCTTTCAACTCCTGCTTGTGATCTTCGACAGCCTGCTTGCTCTGATCTTTAAACTTCTCCAGTTTTTGTTCAAAACTGCGCTTCGTTTGTTTCTCTTGACTCAATCTTAATTGTTCCAATGCTTGATCCATCCGAACCATTAAACTTTTAGCTTCTTGTTGGACAATATCCAACTGTGCTTCTAAATCAGCAAGTGTCTCCTTATCAGCAGACCACCCAGATAGATAGTTAAAGGAATACTCTGACGTATCAATACCATAGTATGAAGAAACGACATAAGCGACACTTTCAGCCTGGAGTTCAGCGGTGCTTCTAGTTAGATTTTCCTTTTGAGGATTATCTGCATGATGCAACTCTGCATGAGCCATTTCATGTAAGAAAGTTTTAATAATTTGAGCCTTGTTCATCTCATTACTACGTAAAACAATTTGATTTTCTGGGACAGAATAATATCCATGTTTATTATTGTCCATCTCTTCAAATCGAACCGATACATCATTTTCTTTTGCAATAGCCATTAGGGCACGGTAAAGATTTGCATAGTCCAAATCAGTCAGCTGTTCTTTCACTTCTGCAGCTTTTGGCATCTCCTTTCCTTCTGTCTGACTAACATCAAAAACTGGTACCAAACCAAAGAATGTAACTGTTTCTGGTTTCCCATTTTTATCCAATATTGGTTGGTTATTCTCATCCTTTTTGATCTTCGTCATAGGTTTAAAAATACGTAACGCCTTCTCACCTTTTTTCACATAGCGACCAAAGTTTTCTTTCCACTGTTTGAAAGAAGCTACTTGCCTTGCTTCAGGATTTTGTGCAAGAATTAAGCGCAAGTTGCGATTAGAATAATTATTTAGTTGGCTCATTTTCGTTAGATAGTCTTTGTACTTATCTGAATCCAGAAACTCCTTAATCCCTTCTTTAAGATGACGACTTAATCCTGCCATATCTTTATTTTGAATAAAATCTGCGACTGCAAGACTGCCAGCTGCTAAAACAATTTCATCCGCTTGTAGACTCTCCTCGCCCTCTGGTTTAGAACCTGGTTTCGATCTAAAATCATACGGATTCGTTCCCTGAAGCAACTCCTCCTCATCAGAAACACCATCAGCATCCGCATCATGTTCCAACTCCTGCTTGTTGTAGCTTTGTTCTTCTAGTTTGATTTCTTCCTCTTGTGATTTCTCAAATTCTTCTCGGACTGTGGAGATCGTTTGTTCAACTTTTTCTGATAAACCTTTGATTTCTTTTTGCCATTTTTCAATAAGGGCCAATTGTTCCATAGGTGAGTCTTTGACTCCCAACTTCTCAAACCAAGCAGATAGATTTTCGACCTCAACACTATCCATTCCATCAAAAGAGATAAATCCAAGGCGACCATCATGACTACTATCTGTAAATCCAATTGGACTATTTTCCAAATCTCCAAATGGGAGTTGGGATAGAAGTTGATCTGCGTAAAGAGTATCTTCTAAAGCGTAACTGAACTGAGAAATATCTAACTCACTCGCCAATCTCTCCAGATGATACGGAGTGAATATGGCCCCGTCTATCTTCATCAATTCTGGGTACTCTCTCATTTCTCGTGTTCCAAGTCTTTCTTTGTGAGCGATGGGGTTAATCTCCTCACCGATATTGTAACGGATGCTATCCTGGATCAGTTCACCATCAGGAGCGTAGATACTAAACTGGATCTTAGTTGGAGAGATGTAGCCTTCTGGATAAACACCAGTCACTTGTTCTAGCCCATCCTGATGTAACTGATAGAAGCTCTGGTTGGCTTTGTAAAGCTCTCTAGCAAAATCTTGATAAGATATCAGCTCGGTTTCTTTAAATGGCAATTTAGGCCCATCTGGTCGCTCCTCAGCCCATTGAAGACGTACATGGTAGTTATCCTTATAGATGTGATCTTGTTGCCATTCTTTATAAAAATCTGAATTTGTATCTAGGAGATGATCTGCACCAGCCGCAGCAACAATCTGATCAAATTTATCATTATGCTGCTTCGCATAGTCAAGATACTGATTCCAGGCTTGATGAAATTCTTCTGGAGTTTTTGAGAGGTCACCTGGTACACCTAAATTATAGACAGTATCTAGGACTTGAGTAAACGTAGCCGAATCAAGTAGGGAGCTATTCAGTGTGTTAGAAGGAGTTAATTGTTCAATTTCTTTAGGAACTTCTTCAAACTGCTTATTCTTCAAAACTGACAGCATTTCTGCGCCTTTGTCTTTAACATACTCCTCATTGATTGAAAGTTGCTCGATGTGACCACCTCGCTCTCTATAAACACCAAGAATGATCTTTTCATCCAACGATTTAACATTAGTTGCAAGCTCTCCCTTGAGTTTCATAAGAGAGGCTGGAATTTTTTCATCTCCGATATCTTTAAAAAGTAGTAAGAAATCTTCATCTTTTGCTTTAATAGCTTCACTCATATTGAGATTGTGAAGCTTTTCAACACTGCTCAAATCATCTAAAACAAAAGAATGTGGATCTAAAATATCACGCAACATAGGAAGAACCTGCAATTTATCCTTAATTGCATTACTAATCAACATACCGTCATAATGCCCCTGACCATTTGCAATATCATCTAGGAAATTTGCCGCTCCCTTTCCCTCTTCAAAAGGTCTAATCCCTGAAAGATGGATAAAGTTATCCTTTTGAAAAGTCACCTGAAGCACATTCTCCTCTCCATGATCCGCATAAACAAAGCTGATCTTACTGTCAGCCATTTCACTTAAATACCAGGACGCTGTACTTTGAATGGAGGGCGCATATTGGTTCAAACGTCTTAAATCGGCAGGTGTGATTGGGTGATAATTCCCCACTCGCCGTTGCACTTTATCATAACTTGTGCTAAAATGAAGGTACGGATAGGATGATGTCGGGTGACTGGTAACAGTTTGCTCAAAGGTGCTTGTTTCAAGTACAGGTGTGGGACTGCCTTCAGCTTCAAGCTGTAAAGACCCCGTGCCACCACTGGTCCTATCAATCAAGCGCTCCTGACTTTGTTCAGGGGCTTTTTCTATGTACTCCAGTATTTGTGCATCTAAACGATCAATTTCTTTTCTGATAGACGTCGTACTATCCGCAAAATAAGCATCCCTTTCCAATCTAGTACGTTTTGCGAATAACTTGTCTAAATCAGTCGTTATAAATCGTGACATTTCTTTTTCAAATTGCCATGCCTGTAGTTCATAGTTAATGCCTAAATCTTCCCGAATTTTTTCTGCTAATTCGTCTTCCCATTTACTATGCAATTCCCAAACTAGCTCTATAGATTCTTGATTATCTGGAGTTTGTTTTTCTTCAACCGTCTTATCTATACTAGTCGGATCAATGACGACTGTTTTTTTATTTTCTATCGAAAATGTGAGATTGTCCCAATTTTTTTCTAACCACCCTGCTTCGTCTTGATTTTTTTCAATAGGCTCTGGTTGTGGTGAGATTGATTTTTCCTGATTCGAGGGCGTTAATCCTACATTTTCTTGCCTTTGTTTGGCAAGTAATTCATCCACCTTCAGTCTTTCCTCATCTGTTTTCGGATGATACTTGGTTTGTGAAGATAATTGAAACTTTCCTTCCTCAGTCAACTCCAGAGCAACTCTTCGTAAGCCTTTTACAAAATACGTATTTGGTTGTTTTTGCCACTGATTCACTAAGCCCTCATCAATTAAGGCTTGAGTTGCTGGCTGAATGCTCGTTTTACCCATTTGTTCAGATATAGCCTCAAGTCTAGTCAACTCTTCTTGATAGCGTTTGAGAGTAGCTTTGGTAAAGAACGACTCCCCACGCTTAGCTTTTTCTAACTCTTCACGGATTCTAGGTATATTTTGAACACTCATCTCCAGACCACTTCCCTGACGATTCAACCCCATTTCTTTCAAATGTTGTTGGTGCTCCAGGTGCTCTACTCGCTCTTCTTGTTTCCTAATCTCATCCATCTTTGAGAAGACTTGACCTTCTATTTGTTCTTGCTTACGCATAAAGCTAGCACCGCCTCGCTTATCATTCATGGGTTGCCCATTTGTTTGTGCTTGGTGGGAATAAGCTCTTGAAATAGCCTCGTCTTGTTCACCCCTTAGTCTTTCCAATTTTCGACGTGCCTGGGCAAGACGACTGTTGTCTGGTGCGTCTTTCTCCAGTTGTTTTTCCTGCTTCAGGATCTCATTCCAGTCTGTCTTCTCCTGGCCTTCACGTTGTGGTGGTCTTGCATCGATAACTGGGATTTTTTTCTCCCGTAGTTTGGTAATAAAGTCTGTACCTGCTTTATCACGATCAACTGCCAGCGTGATGAGATCATCGTATTTGTGATCTTGGAAAAGTGTGGATGTTTCCGCTGCAACAGATAAAAAGTTAGAGGTACGTGTTAGTTCACTAGACTTGGTATAATCCCTTTCATCCATCGTGAGTTCCCCTCGCTCCTGCAGAATTTCAAGAACATAGTGAGACAGAACTCCCTCTTTTAATCCTTCCATCGCAACTAGTTGAACATCGTTTAATTCGCCCTTATGAAGCTCATAATAGCTCATAAGGTCAATTGGTGCCTCTGTCACAATTAAACGCTTAGGAGAGCCTATAGAAACGTTTAAGCCACTAATAGATTCTGATTGATACATGATTTGTTTCAAGTATCCTTTGCCAGGATGACGTTCTTGATCAGGAACAAGTCCCTGGAGGCTCGCACCTACCAGTTGCTGATTTCTGTCCAAGTATTTAAAAACCAAGACATCTTCTATAACACCATCTTTATCCTTACGTTTAGCTTGGGCTAATACTCCCTTTTCCAGGAAGAAGTCGATTGTATCATCAGAGAGACCTCTAATCTCCTTGAGATAGGATCTCGCCTCCACAAATCGTTGTTCGTAAGGGGCTAGTGTATAATTGAAAGGTTGACGTTCTTCCTCTACTGGTTTTGCTTCAGGAAAGGAACCTGTCTCTAAGAATACCATGGCTTCCTTATAGCTGACATTTCGCATTTCTTGTACAAGGTTGATGGTGTCCCCATACTTATCGGCTTGTGAATACCAATGCCAGGTATTCTTCACAGTATCAATCTTAAACGAGTCATGCTCAGCCCAATAATACTCTCGATGTGACTTTCGCTTCATCTCCATTCCAAGGCTACGAGCTACTTCTAAAATATCCAGCGATTTTGCCTGTGCTTTTGTTAAAGGCATACTCTTTCCTCCTCTACTAATTCCTTAAATAAAAGATATCCTTCAGGAGTTGCATCTAGTTCACTAACAACTATTGGATCTTCCTGACTCGTTGTCACAAAAAGATGAGGAGCTAATTGATAGAAAGTCTCCTCATCTGCCTGTTTGAATAGCTGCCAAATAGCATAACGTTCTGTGGCTAAATTTTCTAGCTTTAATGCTAGAACCTGCGAGATACTCTCCAGGTATCCTAATTGTGTTTTAGGTGTTTCCATCCTACTATCCTTTCTGTATGTTAGGCCACGAATAACTCTTTTAGCTGCGGAGTCAAATCGTTGGCATATAAAAGCAAGCCGTCGATGTCTGTTCCTTTTCGAGTGTATTCGTACCAGTTTTCTTTGTCTTCAGGAGAACTTGCAATCTCATCTTTTCTAGGATGATCATAGACACTTGCTTTTTTATCTCTGAAGACATTTTGTTTAGAAATAAAGACCAATCCTTCTTCTACCCCAATTCTTGCGACTTCATCTGGAGTTAGAAGGGGACGGCCTTGAATTTGTTTATTTTCACTTGATGATCCATTACGATAACTATGCGATTTTGAGGTAGATCGAGTACGTATAGTCTGCTTACCTGACCTTGTAGAATAGTATTCCATCGTATCCTTGTCATTTGTCCCTAAAAATAGGTGAGTAGCACAGTTATTAAAGATGGTCTTCCAATCACTTTTATAAAGTGATTCTAGCTGATTGACAGCTTGGATGATAATCTTAATAGACATCTCACGACTACGAATAGAAGAGAGAACCTGGGCGAAGTTTGGAATACGGCCAATTTGTGCAAACTCATCGAATATAAATTGAATGTGACGAAGATTTTTTCTACTGTATCCAGGTACTTTCCCTTGCAGGATATCATCAGCCTTATGTGTGAGAACCTCAAAACCAATCGCAAACAAGATTGAGGAAAGAAAATTAAAGGCATTATTGGTTTCAGGAATAGCAATAAAAACGGCTGTCTTTTTCGTATTCCAGGTATCCATTTCCATGGTATCCTCACTAATCAAGTTTCGGACATCTTCGTGGTCGAAGATAGAATAACGAGAAGACAAAATCGCTACCACACTGTTTCTTGTCTCGCCTCTGAAGTTTTGGAATAATTTCCACTGTTTATAAGCATAGTTGTTAGGTTGATGTTCGTTCAGTTCTTCAAACATCTGCTCGACAGGGCTTGGTACATCTGGATCCTCTCGATACATATTTCTTAATAGATCCGCAACGTGGCCCAGGTTTGGCATATATAACTGGACTCCAGTTTCAGGATCCTTCGAGTCAAAATAGAGATAACCAATCAATGCACGTTGCAGCATCAACTCCGCTTTAACCCAGAAGTCTTCTCCAGTATGCTCACTCTTCTTCGTTCCCTCAGTAATTGCTTCAGAGATACGATCAATATCTAGCTCAGACTTCATGTAATGAAAAGGATTAAACCGATCTGAATTCTTGAGCCGAATCAAATCAAAGATTTTAACAGCATAGCCAGCTTTCTCAAGCATCTTCCCAACTTCGTGTACTAGGTTTCCTTTAGGATCCGTCACCACAAAGTTTGAGTTCATCTGCATTAAATTTGGCAATACAAAAGTAAAGGTTTTACCGTCTCCTGGAAGACCAATGACAATCACATTTTTATTGAGCTGGACATTGTAGGCTAAGCGAAAATTAAATAGGCCCATTTTGACCTGTTTTGAAAAAATCATATTCTTCTCAAAATCAACGTCTTCAAACCGTCTCATTTCCTTCAAAGTCGCAAAACGAGCACTACCTTGTTCTTCTCCTTGGCGATATAAATTCTTATCCATAGAAGCATAGACAAGCATTGGAAGACCGAATCCGATCAACCCAGCATATAAGGCACCTGAATCAAAGAAAACACCAAAAGAGAAGCGTTCCCAGTGTTCTAGCAACCAACGAAGCCGCAACATTCCCATAAAAGGTACTGCTGCAGTCGAAAGTTGGTAGTAATGGTAAAAGGACTGGAAAATAACAAATGAAAATAGCCCCACCACCAGGTAGGGCCATATAGGTTTTCTAATCATCGTGTCTTCTCCTTCCCAATCTCCTTCGTAACAACTGGCATCGTTCCTTTATAGACCTTATTTGTCTTATAGTAATTGATTTTATCTTCAGGAGTCATTTCATGTGGTTTCTTCAGTACCTTTTTAGCAAACTCTTCCAATTTTTCTGGGCTTTTCGTGATGTCTGCCAACATATCTTTGAGAGCCTTTTCTACCAGGGGACGATTTTTTGTTTCAAAGAAGAGATAGGTTGTATCATCTTTTTGATGATAAGTAAAACCTACCTTATACTCCTCTAGGTAATGCTTCAACTTAGCCAAGTGAACTTCACTATTTAATAACTTCTCGACATCTTTTTTTGATTTTGTGGCCATAAAATCATTAAAACGTGTCTCCCCTTCAAAAGTTTGATTTGCCGCCTTATGTTGTTTCTTGTCATAATGGGCTTTTGCGAGGGCATACAGAGCTTGTATCGTCATCTCCAGGGTAACTTTTCCTTTTAAAGCCAGAGAATGACTGACTTTTTCTTGATCCATGTAAGACCTCCTTTATTTTGGATAATTGGATAGTTCTGGCTTGGCAATAACCTGGAATCCGTAAGGCGCTGAAGGTTCTTCCTTCACAGTAACTACCAAGCGTTTCTGACTTCTGTTCTCACCGTCTTTCACGGCTACTACATAGGTTAGCTGATAAGTTGCTTCATCAACAATCAAGCTAGATTCCAAAATCACAGACTGCAGTTGACCTGCTTGTCTATCTATCGTTAATTGAGGAGCTACGAAATCAGCCATTTTCCCTTTATCAGAGTAAAGGGCTGGCAAAAAGTAACGTGAAAAGGCATCTAGTTCCCCTGTTTTTGACTGAATGGTTTTTAGATTTGAAAGTTCCTTGGATACGGCCGAGAGTTGCTTTTCTTGATGGTAAACTAGCGTAAATGATAAGCCAGCAAGTGTCAGACTTCCTACTAGACCAAACAACACCAGAACTCTTCCTAAATACACCCAAAAAGAGCGTTTAGAAGAGGTTGGAGGTTTGGGAGTTTCATGTTTCAAGGAAGAGGCTTCAGCTTTCTCTTCAGGAGTCTTCTCTAGATGTTTTGTTTTAGTCTGGCGCTTAAAGAGTGAGGTTTTTGCTTCTTTTGGTGCAACTTCCTTGTTATTCACCATACCAGGCTTCAGGAAGAGGCTATCTGCGATTCCCTCAAACGGCAAATAGACATCTTCTTGGTACACCACTACATTCTTTTTATCCAGTTCCTCTACCAATAAAACGGCCTCTGCCCCCTGGTGTTTAACCTTAGCATTTTCTCGCTCCAGCGCTTGATACACAAGGTCCCGATTTTTATACGTTGTGGTCGTGTTTTGTGTCAGATTGGTTAAACGGTACATGTTTTTCAGCTCCTTTCAATTTTCCTTCAGCAAGAGCTGCTTTAATATCAGCCCAGGTTAAATTATGTTCAGCCAAGTAGTTTGATCGTTCCTCATGCTTGGCCAGAATGATTTGAGTTTCTAGCTGCTGCAGTTTCTCTTCTTCCTTCTTGGCCTTGGACATATAGTCAGCTAAGCGGTTTTCCGCTTTCTGTTTTTGTTTTTCCAAAGTTTCTAATTTTGTCATTGTTCCTTTTTCCCTTCTGTGCTTTGTGTTTGGTTATTGATTGGTTTGTTTAACGATGGAATACTCGCCTTTTCGCTGGCGTTCAAGCTGTCCACAATCAAAATAGGATCAATATGATTTACCAGGTATTTCCCATCTTGCTTGCTGAAGCGAATCCGTATGGTTCTTGAAGATCCTACGTTTGTTTGGGCGTTAGTATAATCATACTTCTTCTGTAACTGTGTCTGAGTGTATCTCACTTGAGCTAGGACAACATTATTTTCTTGATCGATGTAGATGGTAGAAGACTTCATCTGTGTATCCACTACATAGCCCTTATAGGTTTGTACCGTTGGTTCTTCTTCAGAGTTCACTTCCTGATTGTAAGCAGCTTCTGTCATATAGGGCAAATAGCGATTTCTATTTTCTCCAAGATCCTGCTTATTGAAGTAAGCCGTCAAAAATTCCTTTACATATTCTTGCGTTAGTTCGCTTCCCTCTGCTTTGGTTTCTTGTTGCGTAGTTTCAGCTTCCTGTTTAGCTTTCTTTTGCGATGAGGTTGCTGCTCCAATCCAGAATACGAATCCTAGAACTAGCACAACTCCTATAAGGATTCCTCCTATTTTCAGGAGTTTCAATTTCTCCATATCTATCATTTTCATGATTTACCTTCTTTCTTTTTTAATTCGGTGTCGCAAACGTATAGTAGTAAGCTGGATAGATGACACGAAAATGGACCTTATCCTGTACTCCTTGGATATTACATTCTGAAACGAGGAATGAACCGTCTGGATTCACAGCTTCCACAATCGCAACATGGCCGTATTCATCTGGTGTCCCACCAAATCCACCTACTACTGATACAACAGCTCCTTTTGTTGGAGTTGTACTATACCGCCATCCTTTTGCGACCAGATTTGCTACCCAGTCCTGACCATTGCCAAGGTAACCATAAGCTCCTGATAAGTCTGTAATCGTTCCTAGTTCAACTAAACGATTATAGGCATACCAAGTACATTGTCCCACTTCATAACCGCTTCCTTGTTGTGTAGTCATAGAAGCCTGTGTTGGAGGGTGTTCCACTTTTGACTTATACTCTTCAGGGAAATTCCAGGAAGACGCTAACGCTCCACCTCCTCGAACTTGTTGAGTAAGAAAAGCGTGGATCTGCTTAGCGTTATTTTGGCGCTCTAGGACCTTGTCTCCAGAGTTCCCTTCCCAGTTAACCAGGAACCGCTCTGTAAGTGTCTCTACATCTTCTGTGCTGGTTAGAATTGAGGTCAGTTCAGTGATATAGTAAGGAGTATCCCCCTCCAACATAAAATCTAACTGCAGTTCTAAATCGTACCACTTTTTATCTTTTGATTTTGCATAATTCAATAATAGAGTATGCCTAGTAGAACCATCTGCTGTATCTGTCCACTGACCTAATCCTAAACCTCGACGAAGAATATTTGGATACCCACCATCATAGATAGCGGGCCCACTTATAGCTAACCAGGACTCATCATCCCAGGAAGAAGAATCAGCCCCTACTGGCGGACTAAGATAATCTCCTTCAGCACGTTTAGGATTGATATTACTTTCAGTTGCAAAGTTTCCAAGCATGGCTGCCAAACCATTATCTGTCAGCCCTGGTACCTTTTGCTTCAAGTAGTCTTTTATCGCTCGTGATTTTTGTCCTAAATCACCATCAAGTGTAGTAATGACTGAGGTTGTCTGATTGTACGTGACAGATTGAAAGTAAAAGCCTGGATTGACTGATGTCCACTTTTCTTTCTTATCCTTTGTCTCTTTTTCCTCCAATTTTTGATACTGAATGACCTGGTAACCATTTGCCGTTACCTTCCCAACCTCGTCTCCAGCTTTGACCTGATCACCGTCAGAAACACGGATATTTCCTACCTCTTCATAAGTAAAGATGGCTTTATCTGTTTTGATGGATACAGTAGTATCATCTGTCACACTGACTTGACCGTCAATAGGAGCTCTTAGAGCTTGTCCTGTTGAAGCTTTTAGTTGTGTTTTCTCATAGATTTCACTCTTAGAGGTATAACCAAACCGCTTCAGGATAACTAGAGGAGCATGATAAGAAGGGTCGTCTTCCTGGTAAAAGGGATTAGCTAGTTCTTGATAAGATGGGTATCGACCAACTTCTTTAGTCAAATCCTCTAGCTCTTTATACTCTTCTAACTCGCTATCACTCAACTTAGTCCACTTGAGATCTGACGAGGGGCCATATAAGTCAGCCATCTTTTTCAAGTTGTGAGGGTCATCATTCAAATGATTCCAAAGATCATTCAAGGCATCTGAATAGTGATTGAAACCTAATATTCCAGCCCATTCACCACCAGTCCCCTCATTCCAGTTACTTTCTGGTTTCCACTCACTACCGTAGCGAAAGTTCATGAAAAAGATCATGTCATCGATGTTGGTCCAATAGTCTACCTTATCATTTGACTTCTCTCGATCTCGTTTACTAATTTGAAGCCATGACTTGTTCAGGTCAAATTCATTTTGTTGGACAGGACCACTGCCTCCAAACATGGCCATAAATGCCCCAAATACTGCAAAGATGAGGAACATTAAGAAATAGGACTTGACAGCTAAAGGATTAGATAAGATGGAACGCAGGGGCTTTGTCGCAACCTTCAAAACCTTTCCTGTCCCTCTTGACACCTTCCCAAACTTTGAACCTGCAAGTCGCTTTCTGGCCTGTTTCATCTTTTTGCTGAGCTTTCCTTCCCAGGAGAACTCTTTTGGTGTTCGAGTATATCCTCGCCCTCTGATGAAATTATAGCTTCTATTGAGCTGTCCATAGCTGCGCTTGATTGAATACTTGGATAATTTTCCTACAGCATTTAACGCTCTTTTAGAGGCGTTTACCTGATACTTAAATTGACGAATGTTTTCCCTCGCCTGAACCCAGTCTCCAAGAATCTCATTATCTCTGACTGTCTTCTCAACGTCGTGTCTCGCTTTCATTCGAGCACTTTGTTTAGCACGTTTCTTTAGGCGGTTAGGGATATAACTGTCATCAGCTTTTTTAGCTCGTTTATAGAGCGTTGTTGCAATTTGTTTTTCCAACTTTGCTCGATCACGTTGTTGCTTAAAGAAAAGACCTCTAGCTGTTGCTTGAGGTCCTTTATGTAGTTTATAATCTTTGTTCGCTAAGCGATAATTCTTCTTAGCTTCTTTAAATGCAACTTTTGAGTCTAAACGTGCTTCTTTAGGCTTTTTTTCAGCATTGAGGGCTAATCCTTCTTTGATTCTTCGCTTGCGTTCCTGTTTTAATTGTTTGCGATTACTTTTAGACAAAAGAAATTACCTCTCTTTCTATTTTTTAACTATCTGTCGCAACCAATTGATACAGTTTGGTATCTTTAGGGATAGGATTTTCAAATGGTACAATCGTATCCCCAGCCACGATCAAACCAGTACCTTTCGCTTTTGGCCGCAAGACAAATCGCTCCAGTGAAGGCGTAAGAGGGATAACCTGCTCCAGGGCATCTAGGTCTGTCCGCTTCAGCTTCAGGAGGGCTAGAAACTCACAGTTTGCGACTAGCTTTCTACCTTCTTCTGTAGATAGAACAGTCTCTGGATTCTGTGTAATCCCTGTTGGAATGGCCCCATATTTACGAATACGTGAGTATAGTTCTGTAAAGAAGGTTGCCTGGAGTTTATTCTTGAAGTAGAGCTGCAACTCATCAAAGTATAGCCATGTAATTGTTCTACCTTGGTTATTGACTACCTGGTTCCAGATGAAGTCCTGAATCACCAAGAGGGCAAATGGCTTCAATTTACCACTCAACTGCTTGAGATTGAAGATAATAAAGCGACTATTCATATTGACGTTTGTAGGGTGTGCAAAGATATCATTTGATCCAATAGTATAAGGTTCTGCCTTCAGCGCCAGATCCTTAGCAACAGCTTCAGGTTGACGTTCCAAAACGGCTTGCCAATCCTTAAAGGTTGGTTTTTCAAATTCCTCATAGGTCTTTCTCGTCACACGGTCAATCATCGCAAATTCATCGTCTGATACTTCAGAGAATATGTTCTCAAACAAGGTTGATAAGAGGTTTGATTTTTGGCCAATCGGATCACTATCTTCTGCCTGCAGTTTATCCTTATCGGGTAGATCCAATAAGTTGAAGTGATGTTGTGATCCAGGAGCGATTGTAATAATTTCAGCATCTAATTCTCGACCAATAACAGTGTATTCATCTTCAGGATCGACGATAATAATATTATCTTCAGGGTAACTTAAAGTTGTAGGAATAATCTCTCCTCCTTTAGCAAGAACTGACTTTCCTGATCCTGACGTCCCAAAGATACAACCTGAACCTGTATTCAAGTCTTTCTTGCGGTCAACTGTGATAGCGTTCTTAGATAGCTGATTCTGGCCATAATAAATTGCACGTGGACTGTTAGATCGTAGATCTACGTTGGTAAATGGGACTTGTGTGGCCAAGTTACTGGTAGTCATATCTCTCATAAAACGGCGTTTTACGTTGATAAATGGAATCCCAATCGGTAGAATCGTATTCAAGGATTCTTCCTGGTACAAGTAACACTTATCCAGTTCTACCGTATTCTTACGGACAGATCGTTGAACCTGCTCAGTGTAGATATTCAACTCCTCCAGACTGTCAGCCATGAAGAAAATCGTCATCACACCTGAAAACATTTTTTGGTCATTGTCCTGGAGTTCTTCAGTCCATTTCTCTGTTTCACGAGATGTCTCCACAGCCTTCCCACCAACAGCCAGGTCACTTCCATAACCTTCTTTTGCTGCAGCCTTCTGACTTTTGATCATTTCCCTACGTACACTTGACTTAACTGTCTTGATTTTCTTCAGGGCATCTGCAGTATCATATGGCTTCGCATGCAGACTGATAGCCAGTTCAATTCCTGTATCCAGGATATTCTTAATCAGTTTGTCATTCAAGAAGGTAGGATATTGTCTAACATACATCACCCTTGCGAAACAATCATCAATTTTCATATGATCTTTTTCAAATTTCAGATAGTTTGGAGCTACAAAGTCCCTGGTTGATAATCCAGAAATAGCGATGTCTTCATAGTTAAAATCAATAAAACCTTCTCGCCTCAAGAGTTTTCGGAAGATAAGAAGACGATCTAATCCTTCTAACTCCTTAAAGGAGATTCCTAAGCCACTGTATTGACTTTCAATAACGCTGGCTGTATCATCAAGGATTCTTCTAGCTTGATGATCCTGGTCTGTTTGGGTGGTAATCGTCAGATATTTTTCTACCTTGAAGGTATTTTGTTCCTGAGAAAAACGATCATTGATCATCGCATTGTATTCTTTACGATAATCGTCATATCCATCTCCAACCAAATCATAGCGGATAGAAGATAAGCTATTGCTTTCTACCCTACGATTCAGGATCAATAGCTGCATATCATTATCAATGTCCAGCGAATTAAAAATATCAGCGTTTGTTTCAATGATATCAATTCGCTCATCATCTGTTGCCGTGATATAGCTTGTATCACCTAGGCGATAGGTCTTTGAAAATTGATCATTTGTAATTTTCATAAGTCCATCAGGTGTCAGCCATTGATAGTTAAGGCTATTCTGTGTAGATGCCGTCATGGTACGTCTTAGACGTTTGGCCCGTTCCCGTTCTTCCTTAGAGAGTTTCGGGGTTTTCTTTCGGCCGAATAAATTCATTTCTTGTATATTCCTTTCTGTCATAATCTGTCTGATAAGAGCGTTCCTGCTTGGTTAACATGAAACGAACCTCATCTTTAATTTTTTCATCAATATAACACCCGAAAATAACAAAAGGCGCTAATAATAAAATATCAACGCCATAAAGGATTATATCAGGTGCCTTCAGCCAATAGAGGATAGTAGTGACAACTACTGTCAATGCTATACCAAATAGTAGCACTAACTGTCTCAGTGTCATATAGCCTATAACTGGCCTTTCGTAGCTATCTAAAGCCTTTAAAAATTCACTGCCTAAACGTGTCATTCTGTTCCTTTCTTCTAACTATTGTGACATTTTTTCTATCTTTCTCATACTATAAATAGAAAAGAAAACTACAATCAACGCTAAAGCCATAACTACAAAAACCATCCTCATAAACTCCTCATCGTTTAGGTAAAGGATTTTAATCACTGACATAAAAGAAGCATTTCCTACTCCTAATATTCTAGAAGAGAGTAAATTAAATATCTCTGTAGCTACATATGCAATAAAAGCAAGAAAGAGATTTATAGGTACTAAAACCGATAAAACAGAAGCACTGATTCCACCTAAAATAGAAAATATTCTATACTTTTTATTTGTATCAAATAAACTATCTTTTTTTGTATAATATTTTCTGGTTGCCAACAACACATACTCTTTGTTCCCTCTTGAATGCTTAGATGTGCGTTTCTGCTTTAAAGCGAGGGATTTATTTTTTCTAATCATAAAAATAATTCCTTCCTAATTCACCTGCATGATATTCTTAGCCATGCGTTGGCTACCAAATAGCATAATGATGTAAATGATTCCTTTTGCAATGGCTACGAGTGCAGTTATAAAAGCTCCAGTATTGCTAAGTGTCAATAAATCATTCGTGACAATAGCTGGATAAAGCATGGTTACAACCACTAAAATCAATCCCTGAAGGACAGCAGCAGCATAGAGCTTAAAGAAACCGAGGCAGATCGGGCGTAAGCTATCCACCATGTAACAAGCGACAATAATTTTAGCGATTCCCTTATACGTGTAAAGCGTAAAGGAGCGTAACAGGATCAACAACTTAGTCGATATCTGACCGACAAAATCAACAACCGCATAAACAATTTTAAAGAATGATTTCTCAATCATACCCAAACCTTTAAAATCTGGTGGCTCAGAACTGAAAGGGTCTGTAGCATTCTTGGCTATTAACTTAATGATAACATTGAACAACCATGACAAGGCATCAAAAATCGCATCCACATAGAGGATAAAAAAGAGTGCGATAGCATACTTGAGGATTTCTTCAATCCAAAGCTGAAATGACAGCTCTCCTCCATTGCTTTTAAGTTGTTGGTGCCAATTCATGAGGTTGATCCCCATAAAAAGGAGAAGGAGCAAAATTGCTACCTTCCCCATCGATCCTGAAACAGTTTCCATCAATTCATAGGCTGTCGCATTATAGTCTTTCAGACTCATGGTTAGTTGATCAAGTGTGGATTGGTCCATAAAACCACCTCCTCTTTCTTCTTCATCCTAACCAAGAGATTGAAGACCTGTTGCTAAAGCTGTAAAGAGGGCTTTTAGAACGGCACCTAGAAGTGCACCTAGTATCAAACTTTGGATTCCTTTATCCTTCTTATCATCCAATTCACGTTTGATTCCTACTGCTAAGTCCCAGGCACCCCAAGCGGCCCAACCAATACCGATAATCCCACCGATATTTCCAATTTTGTTAATAAAATCTACAACTGCATCCATTATTTTTTTCTCACTTTCTTTTTATAAAAAGGTACTAAGAAAATTCCTTAGCACCTACATTGTTTATTCAATACTATGTTTCATCCGTTGGACGAAAGGTTAGAGAGAGGGCTGTAATCACAGCTAAGACAACGATAATAGTCGTTTCCCACCAATAGTAGATGGGGACCTTTTGAGGAAAGAAAAAGTTAGTCATAAGCCAATCTAACTGCTTCTCTACATCTGCAGAGGGACCTGATTTTGTTATCCAAAAATATATTTCCCAAAAAGCAGCATAGCCTAGGACAACTACAATCTTAAATACTACCCATCCAATTGCTGTCGCAATCAAGCTTTTAATCAGATTAAAGATAAAGAGGAGAAACATGAGTGGAGTCGCAACCATCAAAACGGCAGCTCTCGCAATCAAACTCGGTAAGTTCTTCATTCCTGACCAGACGGCTTTTCCTAGCCAACGTAGTCCTTTTTTCCACTTCTTCTCTTCAGACTTAGTGACTTCTGATTTTTTTTGAGTTGGAGTGTAGTATCTATATCCACTTCTAGTCACATGTGCATCCATTTTCGTGTCCTTTCTCATCTCTCTTCCCCCTCTTTTTTATGGCTTCATTATACCATAGATGAGGGGGAATTTCTAGATGTTCTATTTTTTATGTTTACGAAGCCCAGCTCCTACAAGACTCATCAATCCCAAAATCATTCCCCAAGTTGGAAGCATGCTTGCTGCTGTTCCTGTATTTGGAAGTGATGGCTGCGGTTGTGGCTTACCTGGTTCTTTAGGCTCTGGTTTTGGAGGTTCTGGCGTTGTTGTTGTCACTTTCGCCGTCATCTCTTGTAAATTGACTGTATTGATAAAGGTATTTTCAACCTTCCCAGCCAAGATACGCTCTACTTCGATATAGAAGTTCGCATCGAACGTACCTTTTACACCTAAAGAGTTCAAGAACTCTTTATCAATAGTGTAAGCCCACTTACCTTCTTTTTCATTCCAAGTGACTTTAACAATCTTCTTGATAAAGTCAGAATTTGTGCTTTGATCAAACTCAAATTGGAAGGCATATACAGAGCCTTTAGCAACCTTGTCACCAGCTTTGACTACTTTGCCATCCTTCAGGATGACATCATAAGGCAAGATAAGGTCTTTCCCAGCTGTGTACTCTGTCCCCTTGAAAATACCCTGCCACTTACCTGTATATCGATCATGAACCACGTCTAACTGGTCACTACCGTCATATTGGAAGAGGCTATCATGTTTGGTTGGAACGGTTACGCCATCGAGTAGATAGCGGATGTATTGGCCAATCTGTACTTCTTGGCCGTCCAAGACTTTTTTATTATCCTTTTGATCCAGGGCATGTTTCTCTGGTGCCACATCTGGCACTTCAACTGTAACAAGATTGGATTGATAGCTGTTACCAAAGTCAATCTGTTTAAAGTCATTCTCGACTTTCTCCCCTGCTTTAACCAAGAGTTTGGCTGGAAGATCAACAGTAACATTCTTATTTGATTTCACGTAGTTTTGGTAGAAACTCTTAGAATCCTTGGCTACCCAGAGATAGAACTCACCTTTAGGTTGCAAGTTCAATTCCTTCAGGATTTTATTGATTGCATCTGTACGTCCTTTGTCTGAGAGCACATGGTACATATCAAAGAGATTTTTAACATCTTTACCTGCAGCAGTCATCTTGATCTTGCTGTGGTCAACTGTGAAGGCTTTGTCTTGAACATCATCTAAGATTGCAAACTTCTTACCAAGTGCTTGCGCTGAAGCAAGGGTTTTGGCATAAGGACTGTAGTCTGTCATCAAGCGGAAGGTCACGGTACGATCAAATGTTGTCGCCCCGTTTATATTCTTACCAGAACGATCCAGGACAGCTTTGACTGGTTTTGGCGGTTTCGGTGTGTAGTTCGTAACAGGGTTTGAGAAAACTTCATAGTCATTTACTAAAACCTTGTAGGTATTATCGTAAAATCCTTTATCATAGATTGGCTTCCAGGTAATCACTGGAGCTTCTAGGCGTTTTCCTTGATAGGTAGCAGTAAAGGTATATGTGTTCTTTCCTGCATTATATGAAACAGTCCATCCTGCTTTCTCTGCCGCTGCTTTTGTGACAGCTACATCAGGAACTGCTCCAGCTTCGAGTGGATCAATGATGGTAATCTTGTCCCCTTTTTTCAGGTTCGCATAGATATTGTCATGGGTCAATGTATAAAGCTGAGTAGCGTTTTTAGCTACCGTTTTACCATCTGTGTTGGTCTTATCTGTATCTGCTACAGATTTTCTGACAACTGGCTTATACTGCAACTTGTAGCCGTAATAGCTTGCAGACAATTTCTGATTTTTGGTTTCAGAAATTCTTGTAAGAGCCAAGGTTGGCTTAACTGGGTTCTTAGATTTGACCAATTCGGCTGATACAGGTTCAGTCTTAACTGGCTTCACGGTTGTTTTTGTGATAGTTGCTGTAGCTGGAACTTCAACAACTGGCGCTACAACCTTCGTATTTAAAGCAAACCAGTAAGTTTGACCACTTGGATTTTCTGGTCCATCCCATTGGATAAATTCGGTTGTGAAAGCTGTTCCTTCCTTGAAGACACCAAGTGCAGCTCCCTTATATTGGTAAGGTGAGTCAGATGTATCCCAAAGATGCCCCACTTCCTCCTGACGATTATAGTCTTCCGCATATACATAGCCATAATCTTTGTTTTCTGTAACAGTGGAGCCGTTAATTTCAACATGAGTTCCGTTAATGGCTTTCGCACCTTCCCAACCAATACGATTGTGATTGAGGGAAGAATAAGTTAGGGTGGCAGGTGTCTTTTCACTTGCTGTGAACGCTACTTCTTTCCCATCCACGTTGTAGTAGTAGGTATCCGTAACCAAGAAATTCATGTAGTCCGCAGCTCCACCAGTTCCATCATTACGAGCTACTACAAAGCCTTCTGTTGGATCATTCAAGACGTAGACATCATTCAATCCAGTTTTTCCTTGGTTGATAATTTCAAACTTACGGTGGATACGAGAAATATCATGCTTTTTACCATCTGCAGTTGAAACAGTCAAACCTTTCAGATTAGTGTAGTCAACTTCTGTTTTCCATCCAGTGCCAACATCCTTGTATTTCAAGACTTTAGTCGAGTCAAGAACACGAGTATAGCCTGAGGTTCCGTTTGATGAGGCAATGTAATCTTTAGTAGTTACCTGCGCTCCTGGAGCAGAGGACTCCACTGTTGCTTCAGGATTTGCTGTCGCAACACTAAGAGCTTGCAAGACTACTTCTTTTGTGTAGCCTTCCGTGCTTGTCTTAGCTCGAAGCTCATCGTACTTCTTCTGCCATTCCGCTTGGGTCTGTTTGGCTTTGTCATAAGCTGCTTGGTTTTGTTTTCCAATTTGCTTGGCCTCATCTACAGAGGAGATTTCTTGTGTCTTAGAGGTTAAGAGTACCCCTGTTTTAGTCAATTCAGCAGTCTTAGAATCTGCATCCTTATTTACAGAATCGCTAGTATTTTTCCTCTCTGTATAGGCAGCCATGATCGCTTTATTAAGCTCCACTTTGCCTTTTGCAGTCGCAATAGCCTGGTCATTTTGTTTCTTCAATGCTTCTACTTCTGCCACTGAAGAGACTGTACGTGTAATGACTTTAACGTCAACGTTTTCCTTCTTCAGCTGTTCAGATGCGCTTTCTACCGCTTGATTTAACTCAGTAGCTTGTTTGACAGTAGCTTCGTACTTCCCTTTTTCTTCCAAGTAGGTTGAGACAGCTTGCTGGTTTTCTGCTAAGACTTTCTTAGCTGTTTTAGTAGCTTGCTTGTTTTTGTCAGCAGTTCCATCTGTTGCAGTCGAACCGTCATTCGTAACGGTGACTGTTGTTGACTGTTCGTGCTTGCCTTTTTCAGTGGCCACAAAGCTATTATTAGCTTGAATGGCTTCCTGCGCTTCCTTGAAGGCGGTATTGTTTTCGACTTGTTTTGCAGTCGTTTCTTCAAGCGCCTTGACCTGTTTTTCTTGATCTTGTTTGATCTCAGACTTAGACTGTTCAAGTTTTGGAGCAGTGGTATCCGTTCCCTTATCAATGCTTGATGTCTCAGATACAACTACTCCTGCTTGCTTAGCTGTTGAAGCAGCCTTTGTGACTGCTGTATTATCAATCGCTACAGGCTGGCTTCCTGTTGCTTTACCAGCTTGTGTAGCATACATGTTATTGTCATTTTTGCTTTCAGGCTGGCCTGTTTCATCTGCAAATGCTGAACCTGCAGAGAAGGCTACAATACCTGCGATTGCAATACCTGACGCTAAACCTTTAGCCCATTTTTTCTTACGGAAATATCCGTGTCCTTGTGTTTTTTCTGCCATTTAATGTTTTCCCTTTCCATTTCACCTTAAAACATTTTCTTTTTGTAGAAGTAGCCAACCGCTGTCAACAACATAGCTCCAATAGCACCCAAAATGCTTTCTGCTGTTCCTGTATTTGGAAGTGTTTTTAGCTTTCCATCCTTGTCAGTAACAGAAATAGTCTGATCCTCATTGACAGTGCCTCCGACCTCTTCAGGAGCCACTACAGAACCATCTGAAAGGACTACGTTTCCGTTTTGTGTGCTGACGATAGCCACCCCTGTATTTGTTTCAACGGGCTCTTTGGTTACATCATGAACAACCTGACCAGTCGATGTAGATGTTGTTCCAATTTGAGATTTCCCTTGCTCGTTTGCCTCGTCTGTTGTTTTTGGTTTTTCAGCTGGGACACCATCGAGACTCTCAGCATTGTCCTTGCCCTGTGGCTTATCAGAAGTTGCTGGTTGCTCAGGTGTTGCTGGTTTATCAGTTGGTACACCATCTAAGCTCTCAGCATTGTCCTTGCCCTGTGGCTTATCAGAAGTTGCTGGTTGTTCAGGTGTTGCTGGTTTATCAGTTGATACGCCATCTAAACTCTCCGCATTGTCTTTACCCTGTGGTTTGTCTGCAGTTGATGATGTATCTGGTGTTGTTGGATCAACTGGAGTAACAGAAGGCTCTGTTGGCTGAACTGCTGGTGCCTCTGTTTCTGTTGAAGCGCTTGGGGTGGTTGGGGTAACGACTTCTGTTGTTGGAGCAGAAGAGTCAATTGGTGTTACTTCATCAGCTGATACATAACCAGCTTGTGCAAGTGCGATAGTTGAAAGTGCTAGTGTAGCTAATGCTTGTTTCTTGTTCATTTTGATTTTTCCTTTTCTTTATTTATTTTTTGGGTTATAACCTTTTCCAGTTAAACGAAGCTCCATTCCTGATGGTGTCTTAACTTTTCGAGCTATAACTTGAGCATCTCTCTTAATAGTGCGAATTTGATCATAAACCTTTTTATAAGGCAAATGAAATTCAACATCCCTTAATAGACCGTCTACGTATCCTCTAGCCTGTTTGACTGCATAGTCTGGCTTCAGGATAAGATCTGTTCCGTCCTCTAAGCGAGCTGTCGCACCTCCTTGTTTTCCTAAGTTTTTTAAGTCCTTTAGGCGGACGGTTATTTCATCTGTCATAGATTTCTCCTTGAAGTTGAAAGGCGAAAATTACGCCGTGCTGTGTAAAAACGTATTTTTACATCGGTATTTCAAACGCTGGGTTTATAGTCTAGGAACCCTTACTCCTTCAGCTTATGACCATTGTCATGCTTTTTCGTTCAGTGGCTGGACTAGATATCCTTTTCTAGTTTGCTACTCGCCCCCGTTTCTTTTTTATCCATAGCCACGCTGTATCAGGGCAAGCCTTGTATTCAGTTTTCAAAGGTCTATAGTTTAATGACTTCTCGGTCAATATAGATTTATCTGTACTAGGTTTGGTCCGATTCAGATCCTAACAAGTAGTCAATAGTTACCCCAAAGTATTCTGCTACTTTTTTAGCATTTTCAAGACTTATCTGACTATATCCTGTTTCCCAGTTCGATATGGTGTTACGAAATACTCCTATCTGATCAGCCAAGGATTGCTGAGACAGCCTAGACTGCTTTCGTAAATCTCTGATACGATTTTGTGTTTGTTTCCTCACATCTACTTGTCTCCTTCATTATTTGGACTTGATAGTATTTCATCATCCATCAGGGGAGCATTATCCGCTTCCTTTATAACTTCTCCAATAGCACAACCAAAGAGAAATAATAAACCGATGACGAATATCATCATTAACCCTAGCTTAAACAATCCCATAAAGTCACCTCTCTTTCTTTTAACATGTTTCGGTGTTCTTTGATAATTCAGCTAAATATTGATTCAGTTTCGTCTCTGATAGTTTATCTGGATAATAGTATGCAATTAGACTAGGGCACTCATCAGGGAATTTTCTAGCATGCTCACTTTGTTCAGATACCTCCATAAAGCCCTGTTCTTTTTCGATAAGCAGAGCCATTTTCCAAAAACGAATCATCATTTTGTAGAAGTAGGCTGGGACATTCTGGATTGGTTCCCCTTCAGTCTCACCTGTTTTAATTTTGAAAATCAATTTATCAAGTTCACGCTCAAGATCTTGCAACCAAACCTCTCCATAAATCTCCTGATCAGCTAAGAGGTTGTTGTAATTCTTCTCAACTTGACGTTTTGCTTGATAGATTTTATTTTCAAGAATTTTCGCATCTTTCCCAAATAAACTGAGTTTCTGAACTAGTTGGGGAGAAAGAAAACCATGTTGCCCCATTTTGAATGCTTCAGAAATTGATAAATCAGAAAGAGGTGATTCGCTCTTGTATCGATTAGTATCATTAGATAATTCAGTCTCGTTATTCTCAGTATCATTAGCGTGTCGTTTCGACATTTTTTGACATGTCGTTCTAACATTTCCTTGATTTTTTTGGAAGTGTCGTTTTGACATTTCCGCCATTTCCGATGGTTTGGAGTGAATTTCTTCAGTAGGGAGAGCTTGATAGTCAATATTGCCTAAGTACAGTAGATTAGGCTTATTCAAACCTTGTCGAACCTCTTCTAAGAGGCCATATTCCTGAAGCTCTTTTTTTAGTTTAATAACTTTTTTATTACCATAGCCTAAAATTTCTTGAAGTTCAGTAATTGTATAAATTAGATAGACATCTCCGTTTTTATCAATCCAGTTATTTCTAAGAGATAGTTCAAAACGGTCTTTCAAGATAGCGTATGTAAATTTGGCATCTGTACTCATCGGTTTATAAAGTGGCGATTCAACAAATATTTTTGGTATTCTATAAAATCTTTCACTTGATTGAACCTGGCTTGCAGAAATTCGCTTCATACTAAACACCTACTTTCAACAAAAACTGACCAGTATCAGAAAACTGAAACAAACCAAATTCCTCTAGCTCTTTCAAAATTAAATGTGCTCTCGTTCTTGTCAAATTTTGTGACTTCATAATTTCTTTCAATACTAGGTCACGTGATTGTTGCGCTTGTCTTGTCATTGGTTATCCTTTCTTATCACCAGCTGATGGTGATTTATTCACAGCTATATCATAATAGATAATGAGAAAATCTGTTTTAAAGGGACAATGAAATAAATTATAGAATCAATATCCATAACAATTTCAATATTATCTGATATTTTTTCTCCTTTCTTTAATTTTTGAAATGAAAAAAGAGAGCGATTTTCTCACTCTCTTAAGTTATATGATATTTAATTTTTCACTTTCCCAAAACTCTAGACACTTAGCGGAGACTTTTTTTTATTTAACGTAAACAACTCCAAGTTTACCAAAAGCGACTTCCCCGCGGATAATCAAGGTTTTGCTGGTTGGTGCTACAGGAGCATCTGCCTTAGCTGCACCAAAGGAGGTTTCTACTTTCAAATCGACACGCCAGTGTTGCGGAACATAGACGGTTGCATTCCCGAAGGCCACTTCAATATTTAAAGTCGCAAAATCACCTAGCATCTCTGCATTATCATAGTAGATTTTAGCATCCCCAAAAGCGACTTCCACTTGGTCATCTACGAGATCTTGATCTTGCTTATAGAAGGTCCCGCTACCAAAAGCGACTTCCTTATCCGTGACGACTGTTTTTTTCCCATCGTACCACCATTTTTTTTCATTCCAGAACTTACTTGAATGCGTCAGATAACCAACACCTAGCACTGCTAAGATACTAGCCCAAAACAAAGACTGGTTTGGAATAGGAAGAATGTTATAAAAATGATTCGCAATCATTAAGGCTACTAGAGCGGTAAAAACTGCTGATGTTAGATGACGACGAAGCAAAGCTTCAACTGATTGGTAAGCAAAAAAGGCGATACCAATCAAAGGCCATATCTTGCCATCCAAAGAAGGAATTCCAAAATTCCCTTGCAGCAAGATCCAAGCTGCTAAAACCAATAAAACAATACCAAATGCTTTCTTTTTCATGTTTTTTACCTCATGTTTCTTAGATTTTCTTTTAGGAGGGATTGGTAATGTCGTGAGACATGAACCTCCTTGTGCGTCTGATAAAAGGAAATGGTGCCCGTTCCTGAAAAGGACTTATCCACTGAGTAAATCTGACGGATGTTTGCGATCGTTGACTTGGACACTCGACTGAAATAGCGAGGTAAGATGGACTCCAACTCATAGAGCTTGAGGCGAACTTCATAGGCTTCCTTCTGGTTATGAGCATAAATCTTACTCCCTTCTGTTTCAAAGAAGAGAATTTCTGACAGGTCTAGATAATATTCACCTGTCCCCTTGTAAAAAGTCAACCTCGGAGCCTTTGACTCTTGCAAAAGTCGTTGCAAATCTGCAATTTCATCTGTCAAAGTGGGGGTCTTGATGACAATTTCAGTCTCCTCTAAATTGCCATCAATCTCAATTCGTAACTTCATCACATCTCCTTTCTGACTCTACTATATCAAAGCTAAGTTAGGAATACAAGGGCAAAAAAGCAAGTGGTCAATTTGAAGCAGTAAGTGGTTGTAGGACTAGCTTAACTTACATGTCAGAATAGGAAGAAAAGGAATCCCCACACCAGACCACAAGCATAGCCAACCAAGACATCCTTGGGATAATGAACGCCCCCTAAAACCCTCACCAAGCCCAGCAAAGCTGAGAAGAGCAAGCATGCTAAGCCAACAGGTAGACTAGCATGCAGACAGGCCATGGAGATGATAGTTGCCGAAAAAACATGGCGACTGGGCATCGACTGTCCCGAGCTATCTTTTTCAAGCAGGGGACAGATATCCCAAGTTTCATAAGGCCGCGGGTGGTTGATTTTCTTACGAAAAAGGGACAAGATCACAAAGCCTGATGCAGGAATAAGCACATAAACCCCAACCTGCTGACCAAGTCCTAGTTGCAGGCAAGTGATGACTAGCAAAGTCAGATAGACCAAGGGCATGGCGACTGTCATCAAACGATTGAAATTAAGCAATAGAAATAAAAGGGTGGGATGGCTAGTTAGTTTGGAGCTAAGGTTGCTATACCATTCTTGATAATTTTTCATTAAATTTCTCATTCATTACCTTGTTTTCGTCTACAGGTGAGACGTTTATCTTCTAGTATAGTGCAGAAAAAGAAGGCCGTCAAGCCTTCTTTTGATTTATTCTTCTGCTTCGTCTTCTGTAAATTGACTATTGTACAAGTCAGCGTAGAAGCCACCTTGCGCCATTAGTTCCTCATGATTGCCTTGCTCGATGATATTGCCATCTTTCATGACAAGAATCAAATCGGCATTACGAATAGTTGACAAGCGGTGGGCGATGACAAAGGATGTGCGTCCTTCCATCAAACGGTCCATAGCTTTTTGAATCAACTCCTCTGTACGTGTGTCGACTGAAGATGTCGCTTCATCCAAAATCAAGAGCGGTGCATCCTTCAGCAAAGCACGAGCAATGGTTAAGAGTTGTTTTTGTCCGACAGACAAAGTCACTGTATCGTCCAAGATAGTGTCGTAACCGTCTGGCAAAGTCATGATAAAGTGGTGGATTCCCACAGCCTTGCTGGCTTCCATCATTCGTTCATCACTGATGTCTGTCTGATTATAGATCAGGTTCTCTCGAATCGTTCCTTCAAAGAGCCAAGTATCCTGCAAGACCATTGAAAAGGCATCATGCACTTCCGAACGCTTCATGTCCTTGGTATCCACGCCATCGATACGGATACTTCCCTTATCTATCTCATAGAATTTCATCAAAAGATTGACAATGGTTGTCTTACCAGCCCCAGTCGGCCCAACAATGGCAACCTTTTGACCAGCATGAGCTGTCGCAGAGAAGTCATGGATGATAGTGCGCTCTGGTGTATAGCCAAAGGACACGTGATCAAAAACCACTTCCCCTTTCATGTTGTTCAATTGTCTGTCCTTATGAGATTCATCTTGCATCTCTGCTTCAGCCAAAAATTCTAATACACGAGTCATGGCTGCACTCGCTTGTTGCAGGCTCGTAATCCCTTGGGCAATCTGTGACAGAGGTTGGGAGAAGGTCCGTACGTAAACCATAAAGGCTACAATAATCCCTATCGTGATATGCCCTTCTAACGCCAGCGCGGCCCCAACGATGATGACTAAGACATAACTAAAGTTCCCAACAAAGAACATGGCTGGCATCATGATACCAGAGATAAACTGAGATTTCCAGATACTATCATGCAAGTCTTGGTTTAAATCAGCAAATCTCGCTTTGGAGGTGTCCACTGCGTTGTAGCTCGTTACAACATTGTGTCCCGAATACATTTCTTCTACGTAACCATTGACGGCTGCTAGATTATTTTGTTGGGCTTTAAAATAACCCTGTGACTTGGCCATAATTACGGAAACCGCCGCAAAACCAACAAGGGTTGATATAACGGTTACCAATGCCAAAATCCAGTTCATCCCAAACATGGTCACCAAGACAGCAATCAACAAGAAACTAGCTGAAAGAACTGTCCCTAGACTTTGGTTGAGAGATTGCGCTGCTGTATCCACATCATTGGTCACGCGCGAAAGGGTATCTCCTTGTGAATGACGGTCAAAATAGCCAAGTGGCAAACGATTGATTTTTTCAGCGATTGCTGTCCGCAAGCGTTTTGAAAAATGCTGAATGCTCGTTGAAAAGATATAGGCCTGTGTATAATTAAGGATAGCTCCAAATACATACAGAACAACCAAAAATCCAGCAATGTTTGACACAGCTACCAAGTCGATTTCTGTAGCCAAGCCATCTGAAATCAAGTTAGTAATTTCTTTAATCTTAGTTGGACCATAAACGGTAATGATACTTGAAATGACTGCAGCCACAACTGCTATTAGGAGAGGGAGTTGGAGGCCTGCCATATAAGGTTTGCACTGTTTCCAGACCGAAACTTTTTTATTTTCCATCTTCCAATTCCTCCTTCGATAGTTGTGAGTAGGCAATTTCTTGGTAGACTTCGTTAGTAGCTAGAAGTTCTTTGTGGGTGCCTTGTCCCACGACTTTACCTTGATCCAAAACCAAGATCAGGTCGGCATCCATGATGGTTGAGATGCGTTGAGCAACGATTAACTTAGTCAAGGATTGTGTTTTTTCAGCTAATTCTTGGCGCAAGATCCGGTCTGTCTTGTAGTCCAAGGCTGAGAAAGAGTCATCAAAGATAAGAATCTCTGGCTTACGAGCCAAGGCCCGGGCAATAGCCAAGCGTTGTCTTTGACCTCCTGAGAAGTTGGTCCCACCTTGGGCTACTTCAGAGGACAGACCTGCTTCCTTATCCTCGATAAAGTTCTTAGATTGAGCCAATTCCAAAGCTTGCCACATAGCAGGTTCGCTGAGAGGACTTTCTTTACTCTTACCAAAGTCGAGATTACCCTTAACATCTCCAGAAAAGAGCACAGCTTTTTGTGGGATATAGCCGACCTTATTACGCAAGTCTTCCAAGTTGTAATCTTGCACATCGACACCATCTACTAGGATTTGACCAGATGAGACATCATAAAAACGAGGTATTAGGTTGACTAGAGTAGATTTCCCAGATCCAGTTGATCCGATAAAGGCAACTGTTTGACCTGCTTCGGCTTTAAAAGTAACATGTTCCACAACTGCTTCTGAGTTTTGAGAGTATCGGAAGCTTACATCACGGAATTCCACTTGTCCTTGAACTGAAGAATCTGCAGCCTGTGCTTGACTCGGATTCTTAATAGAAGGATGCAAATCCAAAACTTGGTTGATACGTCCTGCCGAAACCAAGGTACGAGGAAGAACGATAAAGAGTGCTCCCATGAGAAGGAATCCCATCACGACCTGCATAGCATAGGACATGAAGACTACCATATCACTAAAGAGTGGCAGACGTTCTGTCAAACTTGCATCGTTGATGATATAGGCACCAATCCAGTAAATAGCCAGACTCAAACCGCTCGAAATCGCCATCATAATGGGATTCATAATAGCCATCAATCGATTGACAAAGAGATTGAGACGAGTGACTTCATCGTTGGCTGCTTCGAATTTTTCATCTTGGTAATCTTCCGCATTGTATGCGCGAACAACTCGAATCCCAGTCAAACTTTCACGAGTGATGCTATTGAGTTTATCTGTCAATTTTTGGATAACCGATTGTTTTGGAAAGGCCAGAGTCATGAGAACGGTGGTCATCAAGACGTTGACAATAACAGCCACAACGACTGCCCACAGCCAGTATTCCGATTTCCCAAGGATTTTTCCAATGGCCCAGATAGCCATAATTGGCCCACGAGTAACCACTTGCAAGCCCATGGTAAAGAGCATCTGTACCTGGGTAATATCATTGGTCGTCCGAGTCAAGAGACTTGGGATTGAAAAGCGCTTGATCTCTGTCTGCGAAAAATCTAAAACCTGATGAAATACGTCTCTACGTAGATGGGTTGTATAGGATGCTGCAACGCGAGCGGCAAAGAAACCAACCATAACAGATGAAAAGAAAGCCAATAAAGACAAACCAATCATCTTCGCAGCTGGTGACCAGAGTTCACCCAACTGCGTTCCAGACGTTCCCAGTAATTCTGTAATTTGCGAAATATAAGTCGGCACCTCTAACTCGAGATAGACCGAGAAACAAGTGAACAGAATCGTAAGGACGATCATTCCCCACTCTTTTCCTGTAATACGTTTAGCGAGTTTCTTCATTCTCTCCTCCTATCTTCTCAACATTTTCTTGCAACTGACTGAGGACCTTTTCAAAGATTGCTAAGTCTGACTTTGAAACCCCCTCTAGCAGACTCTGATCAATCCGATCAAAAAAAGCTTTAACTTTTTGCATCTGCGAACGCGATTTCTCCGTCAGGCGAACAAATTTTGCCCGCTTATCACTCGGGCTGGCCTCTAGCTCAACCAAACCATTTTGCACCATGCGCTTGACTAAATTACTCGCCACAGATTTGGTAATATTGAGTTCCTGCTCGATATCCTTAATTAAGACCAGATTTTCAGACTGTTCTTGGCAATCTAAAAAACGCAGAACCTGCCCTTGCGGTCCACCCATAAATTCAATGCCACAACGCTTGGCTTCTTTCTGTACCATCAGATGAACCTGGTGTCCAAAACGTTTGAATATTAACATTGGCTTGTCCATGATTGCTCCTTTCTCACGATAAATATAGTTCTCACAAGAACTATTTAAGTTTCCATGAGAACTATTTTATCATTTTCAGAAAAGATGTCAAGAAAAAAGTTTCTATGAGAACTATCTTGGTTTAAATTGACATTAGGCAATATTTTTTCTATAATAAGCACTAACTACTGTGGATAGAAATCCATTCACTCGATGAAGGGAGAAAACTTTCAAATGAAACCAGAAGAACAAAGAGTTTTAGGAATCTTAGCAACCATTTTTGGAGCTATCGCACTTTTAGGGTCCTGGATTCCATTTATTAACTATCTATCGTTTTTCATCGCCATCGTAGCATTTATCTTGGGGATTATCGGCCTTATCGTCAACCTCAAAAAGCGGAAAACAATGGCTATTATTGGAACATCCCTGGCAGTTGCCTCTGTTGTACTTTTCTTTACGACCCAGGTACTGTACGCTAATGTCTACAAAGAGTTTGTCAGGGAGTTTAACCGTTCCTACAGCGAGGCGAGTGCCTCAATGGAACGCGAAGAAGAAAGCGACTTGACAGATGATAGCGCCTATTCCATCCCTGAGGAGGAAGAAGACGACACCTTCACCTGGACCCAAGAACAGTTCGACGCCTTAATCGAAGGTGACCTTGACAACAAAGGAAAAGGTGGTACCAACTACAAGGATATTATCAAAAAACACGGACTACCAGACTCCGAGTTTGACTCCACTATCGGAGGTTATAATACGAGAAAAATCACCTATATCTCCATTGGAGACAAGATCAAGACCGTTACCCTAACTTTTGCAAAAGATGACAATGGGCAGCTCTTGCTCGTCCAAAAACATGCAGTTGGTCTAGGTCAAGGAAAAAGCAAGCAACAAAACGATTCTGAAAGCAGAGTCTAAGTTCAAATATCAAAAAAACGAACAGCTAGTAAAACTGTTCGTTTTTCTATTAGAATCCATCTACGTTTGTGTAGATCTTTTGTACGTCTTCGTCGTCCTCAAGAACGCTGTAAAGTTTTTCAAAGGTTTCAAGGTCTTCGCCTGACAATTCCACTTCAGACTGAGGAATCATTTCCAATTCAGTCACTTGGAATTCTTCGATACCAGACTCACGAAGGGCAACGATAGCCTTGTGAAGGTCTGTTGGAGCTGTGTAAACCGTGATTGTTCCTTCTTCTGCTTCTACATCGTCCACATCCACATCTGCTTCTAGCAATTGCTCAAAGACTGCATCAGCGTCCTCACCCGCAAATACGATCACACCCTTGTTATCAAAGAGGTATGAAACTGAACCTGAAGCACCCATGTTTCCGCCGTTTTTACCAAAAGCTGCACGGACATTGGCTGCGGTACGGTTAACGTTTGAAGTCAAGGTATCCACAATCAACATAGAACCATTTGGTCCAAAACCTTCGTAACGTCCTTCTGTAAAGGTTTCGTCTGTGTTTCCTTTTGCTTTATCAATCGCTTTATCGATAACGTGTTTTGGCACTTGGGCTTGTTTCGCACGGTCGATAACGAATTTCAAAGCAGTGTTTGATTCTGGGTCTGGATCACCTTTTTTAGCTGCTACATAGATTTCTACACCAAATTTTGCATATACTTTAGAGTTAGCTCCATCTTTAGCCGTTTTCTTGGCTACGATATTGGCCCATTTACGTCCCATTAGGAATCTCCTTTTTTCACATTTTAATCTTTCTTATTATAACACAAGTTTTTTCGATTTTCACTAGAGGAAATGGATTTTATTCAGCAAATCCAGCTAGGATTGTCCTTTGGCTGCCAAGATTGCCTTGCCTTCTTTTATCAGGGGATGGCGAAAAAGTGAAAAGTACAGTTGGGTAGTCATGGCAACCCAGATAAGGGGTTCGCAAAGGATAACTCCCCTATAGCCTGCCCAAGGGATAATCAAAACCACAAAAACGATTTTCCCGATTAGTTCTATAAAGCTGGAAACTAGAGGAAGGACTTTCTGCCCCAAGCCCTGCAAGCAATTCCGATAAATCAGCAAGAGGCTCAAAATCGGATAAAAGACTGAACTGATTTGCAGGTAGAGGCTACCATTGTCTATCAAGTAACTATCCGTCGAACTGGCCAAGAAAGAAACCAAGGTAGGACTGGCAAAAAAGAGGAGAATACAAACAAAACCTGCCCAGGACATGCTCAAACGACTCCCAATACCAAGACCTTGAACTATGCGGTCTGGTCGCTTAGCCCCGAGATTTTGAGAGGCAAAGGTCGTCATAGCAGAAGAAATTGCCGTCATCGGAAGCAGAGCGAAGGCCATAATGCGTCGAGCTGCCGTCTGGGCACTGATAATCACAGCTCCAAAGGTATTGACAGAAGACTGTAAAATCACACTACCAATGGACACAATCGAACTCATCAGACCCATAGCCAAACCTTGCTCCAAGAGATCCGCATACAAGGCCTTGTTCCATTTAAAATGCTTGAGTTGAGGAAGCAGTTCTGGAACACTCTTGCGGATATAATAAAAGCAGAGAACCGCTGATAAGCCTTGCGAGATAATGGTAGAAAGGCCTGCAGATTGAACTCCCAGATGCAGTTGCGTAATAAAATACAAATCCAGAACCACATTAACCAAAGCAGAAAAAATCAGGAAGCCAAGAGCTGCTAGACTGTCTCCAATGGACCGCAACAAACCCGCAAAGAGATTATAAGCGAAACTGACGCCTACACAAGTCACAATCATAGAAATATATTGATAGGATTGAGGGAGGATTTCTGCAGGGGTATCTAAATATTGCAAGAGTGGATACAGACCGACAAATCCCATCAGCATGACCAAAATACTGAGAAGCCCTCCTAAAATCCAAGTTGCTGCTACTGCTTCTTTAATTTTAGTGAAATTACGAGCCCCATAATAGCGAGCAATGACAATCCCCATCCCATTGCCAACACCAAGCGTAAAGCCTATAATCAAGTCAAAAATGGCAGTTGTCGCCCCTACTGCTGCCAAGGAATCTTGACCAAGAAAACGCCCAACAATCAAGACGTCAGCTGTATTATAAAGCTGTTGGAAAATATTTGACAGCAAGATTGGAAAGGCAAAGCTTAACAGCGCAGGAAGAATGGGACCATGTATCAAGTCCACAGATCGTTTCTTATTCATAAAGCTATTATATCAGCTTTCTAAAGGAGCGACAAGGCTCTGTCACTAAGTTTGCAATCAATTGCTTACAGAGAGACAATTTGCTATAATCAAGAAAAGGAGGTCATTTATGAGTTTGACCAGTCAATTAATTACCGATGTATTTCCCGATCTGGATAAGGTTGAAAAGCTAAACAAGGAAGCCTTCCCTGAAGAAGAACGAGTCCCTCTGTCTGAGTTCTTGCGCTATCAGGACCGAGATGATGCCCACTTCTTTGCCTTTTATAACCAGGAAGAGTTTGTCGGCTTTGCTTTCTCTATTTCCAACCCAAAAGCTTTCTATATCAGTTTTTTTGCCATCATGCCCCACCTGAGAAGCCACGGGTACGGAAAGGAAATTATCGAAAAGCTAACCGATTTTTACCAGCGAACCATGTTGCTGGAAGTCGAGCGATTAGATGAGGAATGCGATAACTTGGAGCAAAGGAAGGCCCGCATGGACTTCTATCGCCAAAATGGCTTTAAATCAGCCAACGCTTTTCTAGAGTACGATGGTTTGAGTTTTGAAATTCTTTACCGTGGCGACCATTTTGACGAAGAGGCCTATCGCGACATCTTCCAAAAGTTACAGAATGAACATTATTTTGACTTTCATATAGAGTATCGTCGTTTTAGTGACCATTAAACAAGACTTATCCATCTGGTGAAGAACCTCTCTTTTTCGATAGAAGCTACATATAAAAATGCATGTAATTTACGATTACATGCATTTTTTATTTTCAACTGATCAGAATAAACTTTTATTCTCTCTATGGCTTAAGCTTCTGCATTGCCTTCTGGAAGAAGGAAGTAGAGAACAGCATAAGCTAAGATTCCAGAACCACCAAGTAGGGTGAAGATGATCCAAAGTGCACGAACAAGTGTGTGGTCCATGTTAAAGTAGTCAGCGATACCAGCACAAACACCAGCAATCTTTTTGTCTTGTACGTTACGAACAAGGCGTTTTTCCATTATAGTAGTCTCCTTTTTATAGAATGGTTTAATTTTATCATCAAATTAAAAAAATTGCAACAGTTTTTTTAATTTTTTTGATTAAATACTCTTTTATTACCCTTTTAAAGCTTATGAACACTTAATAATTAAACATAAAAAGCAGAGAAAGACTTCTCCGCTTTTATTTTTAATCTTCAATTTCGATTTCAAGTCCGTCGCCTAGGTCAAGTGTTACTTCTTGGTTAGGTGCTAAATCTTCTGCGACAGAGGTAGTAGTTGTCCCTTCTTCATCTTCAATCAAACCATATTGAACACGGACTTGGTGGTCAATGGCATCAAAAATCTCTGGGTGATCCGCCAAGTATTTCTTAGCATTTTCAGATCCTTGTCCGATTTTTTCACCCTTGTAAGAGTACCATGCTCCCGCTTTTTGGATGATATCGAGATCACTTGCGATCTTCAAGAGCTCACCAGTCTTAGAGATTCCTTCTCCGTACATGATTTCAACAAAGGCTTCCTTAAATGGTGGAGCCACCTTGTTTTTCACGACTTTGATCTTGGTTTCCTTACCGACATTGGTATCTTTTTGGTCACCAGTTCCCTTGATTTGTGTGCTTCCACGAACATCCAAACGGACTGAAGCGTAGAATTTCAGAGCACGTCCACCAGGAGTTGTTTCTGGATTTCCAAACATGACCCCAACTTTTTCACGCAATTGGTTGATAAAGATGGCAATTGTTTTGGTTTTATTGATAGAAGCACCAAGTTTACGCATGGCCTGGCTCATCATACGAGCTTGCAAACCAACGTGGCTGTCTCCAATGTCCCCATCGATTTCTGCACGAGGTACAAGGGCCGCAACTGAGTCAATAACAACAAGGTCAACTGCACCTGAGTCAATCAATTTTCCTGCAATTTCAAGACCTTGCTCTCCTGAGTCTGGTTGTGACAAGAGCAATTCGTCAATGTTCACACCAAGGGCTGCTGCATAGGCTGGATCAAGGGCATGCTCCGCATCGATAAAGGCAGCGATACCACCTTCTTTCTGTGCTTGCGCAACAGCGTGAAGGGCAACCGTTGTCTTACCAGATGACTCCGGACCGTAGATTTCGATGATACGCCCCTTTGGATAACCACCTGAACCGAGTGCAATATCAAGCGCCAAAGAGCCTGAACTCATCACTTGCACTTTTTGCTCTGCACGCTCACCCAAGCGCATGATTGAGCCTTTACCAAAGTCTTTCTCAATCAATTTAAGAGCATCGTTCAAGGCTTTTTCGCGGTCAGCTCCAAATTTTTTCCCAATTTCATCTAATTTTTTTGTTGGTTTTTTCGCCATTTTTTTCTCCTATATTCTACTGGTCCTTAGACCTATCTTTCATTATACCAAAATTTAGTCACTTAATAAAGCCTTGCGAACTAGGTTAAAGGCATGCATGACCGCAATATGTCGAACATCTGCTCGACTCCGTCCGGCAATATTAGCCTTGATCACCTCTGTCCCTTTTGCATGTGCCAGTCCAATAAAAACTGTGCCAGCTGGATGCCCCTCTAAGCTATCTGGTCCTGCAACCCCCGTTAAACTAACTCCATAATCTGACTGAATCTTAATTCGTGCTTGCTCTGCCATTTTTCGAGCCGTAAACTCAGAAACGACACCGTGTTCTTTTAGCTCTTGCTCGGAAATATCCAACATCTTGGACTTTTCTTCTAGGCTGTAAGTGACAAAACCGCCATTAAAGATAGCTGAAACGCCCGAAAAGTCTGCTAAAGTAGCCTGAAAAAGACCTGCCGTCAAGCTTTCTGCCGCAGTAATGCTTTTCTGTCTCTTCTTTAGCTCTTCTACAACGACACTTGCGAGACTGGTTTCTTCCCCATATCCATAACAGATGTCTCGCAGAGAAATTCCCTCGAAAGTTCGGCGACTCAAGATTTGATTTTCTAAGATATCCAGTGCTTGATCAGCCTTTTCTTGACTAACTGCTTTTGTAGACAAGCGCAAAGTCACTTCTCCCGTCTTGGCATAAGGCGCCAAAGTCGGATCGGTTTGATGGTCAATTAAATCCGCCAAAATGGTCACCAACTGACTCTCACCAATTCCAAAGAAACGGAGCACTCGTGAGTATAACTTGGTACCAGTCATTAACTTGGGTAAGAGTTGATTTAAGACCATAGGCTTCAACTCACTAGGCGGTCCTGGAAGGACCACGTAGGTTACGCCATCCACTTCCGACACCCCTCCTACTGCTAAACCTGTCTCATTTGGCAGTGGAGTTGCCCCTTCTACAATTTGGGCTTGGCGCTCATTATTCGGTGTCCGAGCATAGTCAGGTCTATGGGCAAAAAAGATATCCAATTTCTCTTGAGCTTGAGGGTCAAACACTAGATCTTTTCCTAAAAATTTTGCCAGAGTTTGTTTGGTCAAATCATCCTCAGTTGGTCCCAAACCACCTGTCAAAATCACAAGATTGCTACGTTGACTCGCAATCTCAAGCAAGGACAAAAGACGAGCTTCATTATCTCCAACAGCTGTTTGGAAGTAGACGTCTACCCCGATTTCGGCTAGTTTCTCTGATAAAAACTGAGCATTGGTATTGATAATCTGCCCTGTTAAAATTTCTGTTCCTACAGCAATAATTTCTGCTTTCATGTTTCCTCCTACTTATCTATTCGAATTTTTTTGAAAAAATCGCAGGAAATTTCCCACGATTTGATTCTTTTCTTATTCTGCTTCTTCGTTTGAAACGTTAGTACTGGTTGAAGGTGCTGTCCGACCAAAGGCTGTTTCGTACAGTACCGCATTGGTTTCCAATTCTGTCACCGGCTCTTTACCTAGTGAACGACGCAAGAGATTTTGCATTTCGAGCATATGTTCTGAAGTGACGATTTGATAAGAAATCCCCTGCAACTCAGCATCTTCTCCACGTAATTGATGGGTTTCAATATTCTTGAAAGAATCTTGATAACCGAGCAATTGTGGAATACTCTTTGCTGAAAGATCTACGTTGGTCTGCATATTGTTGCTCAATGCTTTGAGGATGCCTTGATAGTGGCTCACACTGTTTAGGCTCAAAACTTTCTCAACGATTTTTTGAATGACTTCCCGTTGACGTTTTTGACGACCATAGTCTCCTTCAGGGTCTTGGTAACGCATCCGTGAATACACCAGGGCTTCCTCACCATTCAAGGTTTGTTCTCCAACACCGATGGAAATCTTATTAAACTCTTCTTGGTCAGCAATCGAAATTGGGAAACCAAGTGTATTGTTGACAGTGATCCCACCAACTGCATCCACCAATTGTTGAAGTCCCTGCATGTTAACCATCACATAGCGGTCAATGTGGATATTCATCATCTTTTGAATAGTAGAAATTGCAAGTTCCGCACCACCATTAGCATAGGCCGCATTGAGTTTAGCTTCCTGAACTTGACCGTTTCCAGTCTCAATCTTGGTCAAAATATCCCGTTCCAAACTCATCATAGTGGTTTTCTTTGTTTTGGGATTAACCGTCAGGAGAATCATGGAATCACTATTTCCCGCCCACGGGTCTGTACGTTCCACATTTCCCGTATCTACCCCCATCAAGAGGATAGTCAGAGGCTCCGTCGCTTCGATAACGTTGGTTTCTTCCCCGATTTTTTTGTAAGTCTTTTTACTTAGGGTTTCTGTTCCCTGTTGGTAGATGGTATAGCCATAAACCGCTACACCTAAAACTGTTACTGCTAGGAAACCTAGCACCATTCCAATTAATTTTTTAATCATCTCGTTATTTATTTATCAGCTTGCCCATAAGACAAACATCTAAAAATATCCCTTCTGCTAAATAGGCTCCTCTTTCTTGTAAGCCTTCTGTGATAAATCCCATTTTTGAATAGAGGTGGACTGCAGCCTCGTTTCGTTTTTGTACACTAAGTTGCAAACGGCGCAAGACGCCACTGACTTTAGCCCACTCGATGCCTTCTTCTAGAAGTATAGTCGCCAAGCCTTGGTTCCAAAATTTCTTGCGAACTGCTAGAAAAACATCACCGATATGTCGAACTCTTAAATGTTGGTCTGCTGTGATATTTAAGACTCCTGCAATCTCATCATTCAGTAAGGCGAGGAGAGTAATTTGATTCTCTGATGCAGCTTGTTTTTCGATAAAAAGAGCCATTTCAGAAGCTGTCATCATGATGCCATTTTCATCTAGGCTAGTAAAGTCTGTCTCTTGACCGACACAATCTAAAAATGCAATCAAGGCTGTAGCATCTGACATCTCTGCCTCACGAATACACAACTCATACTCCATCTTGAAACTCCTTGATGAGTTGTTCAGCCCGAGAGCCATGAGCCGTAAAATGAAGACAACGACCATCAGCTTCTTTCAAAATTTCCAACTCCAAGTAAGAATCTGGTAAATCTTCACCCAAAAGATGCCCCCACTCAATAACAGTCACACCGCCACCAAAGAGAAACTCATCCAAGTCAATAGAATCAGCATCACCTTCGATACGGTAGACATCCAAGTGGTAAAGTGGCAAACGTCCTTCATACTCTCTGACAATGGTATAGGTTGGACTTTTAATCATCTGACAGATATCCAAGCCCTTGGCAAGGCCTTTTGTAAAGGTTGTTTTACCCGCACCTAACTCTCCAGTCAAGATTAGAACATCGTCTTTTTGAAGCAAATGACCTAATCTTTCTCCGAGAGCTAGAAGCTCTTCTTCATTTTTTGTGTGCATGCTACTATTATACCAAAAAGTTTTCTTTTGTGTGAATTTTCTTTAGGGACTTACTATAACAATTTTGAAAAATTCTCCTCCACTTAAAAGAATACAACTATTGAAAAAACAAACAAGATATCCCGAATCAGGTGTCCATAAAAGGAGATTTCCCTTTGAATACATTTTGGAAAAAGAAAACGTGCGCATAGAAAACCAACACTGATATAAAGGAGAATCGAGAAAATCACTAAGGGATTCCTCAAGAAAACCATCGTAGCTAGAACGGAAATGACGACTGTTTTCTTTTTATTTAGGTGATTTTCTATATCGCGAAAAATTTTATCAAAAGGTAAGAAAATCAATAGATCTACTCCTAGCAAGAAAAAGAAGGAGGGTAAAAAGAGGTCAACCAATTCCTGCTGCAATTCGCTAGTGGTTTGGATGCTTTCTGAGAGAACCAGACAGGTTGCCAGAAGATTGATTACTAAAAGGAGGTAATAAACAAGGCTCACTTTCTTTTGAACATGTAAAATACTATGTCTAGACTGGTCTGCTGTATGGAAATAATTTATCCCAGCACACAAAACAGAAAATCCTACTATCAAAATCAAAAAATAAACATTGGCCTGTTTTAAAGATAAAAAGGTTTCTTTCCATAATAGACAACTAGAAAAACTAATCTGGATGACTGCAATCAACAACAATAGGCGAATTGATTTTACCATTTCTTTTCCCTCCCTATATGGGATTATACCTTGTGAGGAGTTTGAAATGATTGTTTCCGCCTCAAGTGTTCATTTTTTGTGCTCAACTGACCAAAAAAACAGTTCTGTGTACAACAGAACTGTTTTTTTGCCAGTCTAATCCTTAAACCAGAGAGCAATTTCACGTTTTGCAGAAGCTTCCGAATCGGAGCCGTGAACTACATTTTGAATGGCTTGATTGTCTCCTGCAGCCTTGGCAAAATCTCCTCGGATAGTTCCCGGTAGAGCTTCTTCTGGACGAGTAGCTCCCATCATAGTTCGCCAAGTTTCAATCACTTTCGGACCTGATAGAACGCCCACCACTACTGGTCCTGAAGTCATAAACTGACGGATAGGAGGATAAAAACTTTTTTCAACCAAGTCTTGATAGTGTTGATCAATCAAAGCTTCTGAAACTGCTGAACGTAGCTCTAATTTTTCGAGTTTGAAACCTCGTTGCTCCATTCTTTGCAGAATTTCGCCAACCAGCCCTCTTTTCACACCATCTGGCTTAATGATAAAGAATGTTTGTTCCATATGGACACCTCCTTGGCATTTTAGTTCTTCTATTCTACCATACTTTATGAAAAAGCGGGAAAATTTTCTGAAATAAAACAAAGAGAACCCAAAGGTTCTCTTGTTTGCTTTTATTCTACTGTTTCCTCAACTTGGATTTCCACAGTTTCATCTACTGGAGCGTTTTCTGCCTCTTCTTGTTCTGGAGCCAGATATTCTGCTTCATTGATAGCTTGTGGTTCAAGGTTACGGTAGCGAGCCATACCAGTACCAGCTGGGATGATCTTACCGATGATAACATTTTCCTTGAGTCCAAGGAGATGATCTTTCTTACCACGGATGGCCGCATCTGTAAGGACACGAGTTGTTTCCTGGAAGGAAGCTGCTGACAAGAAACTATTTGTTTCAAGTGAGGCTTTGGTGATTCCCATAAGAACTGGGCGACCAGTCGCTGGAACTCCACCTGCGATAAGAACATCCTTGTTAGCATCTGTAAAGTCGTTGATGTCCATGAGGGTACCCATAAGAAGGTCTGTGTCACCTGGATCCATGACACGAACTTTACGGATCATTTGACGAACCATTACCTCGATGTGTTTGTCACCGATTTCTACCCCTTGGCTACGGTAAACTTTTTGTACTTCACCGAGAAGGTAAGTTTCAACTGACAAGACATCACGAACAGCAAGGAGACGTTTTGGTTGGATAGAACCTTCTGTCAATGCTGCACCGCGAGAGACTTGGTCTCCAACTTCGACACGCATACGGGCTGTAAATGGTACCACGTATTCGCCTTCTCCAGTTTCACCCTTAACGAAGACTTTCTTGGTACGAGTTGACGCGTCTTCTTCGATGGCAGTAACTTGTCCTTTGACCTCTGTGATGACCGCTTCCCCTTTAGGATTGCGGGCTTCAAAGATTTCTTGGACACGAGGAAGACCCTGAGTGATATCGGTATTTGAGGCAACCCCACCCGTGTGGAAGGTACGCATTGTAAGCTGTGTACCAGGTTCCCCGATAGATTGGGCAGCGATTGTACCAACTGCTTCACCAACTTCAACCGCATCACCAGTCGCCAAGTTGATACCGTAACAGTGACGGCAGACGCCATGACGAGTGTTACATGTAAATACAGAGCGGATAGTAACTTCTTCCACACCAGCATTGACAATTTCACGCGCCTTGTCCTCTGTAATCAACTCATTTGGACCGATGATCACTGCACCAGTTTCTGGATGTTTAACAGTTTTCTTAGTGTAACGACCGTTGAGGCGTTCTTCGAGAGACTCGATCATCTCTTTTCCTTCTGCGATAGAGCGGATCAAGAGACCACGGTCTGTTCCACAGTCGTCCTCACGGATGATAACATCTTGGGCAACGTCAACCAAACGACGAGTCAAGTAACCTGAGTCGGCTGTCTTAAGGGCCGTATCGGTCATACCTTTACGGGCACCGTGAGTTGAGAAGAACATTTCGAGTACTGACAAACCTTCGCGGAAGTTTGAAAGGATTGGCAATTCCATGATACGTCCGTTCGGAGCGGCCATCAGACCACGCATACCGGCAAGCTGTGAGAAGTTTGAGATGTTACCACGGGCTCCAGAGTCCATCATCATAACGATTGGGTTCTTAGGATCTTGGTTGGCAACCAAACGTTTCTCCAATTTTTCACGGGCTGCACGCCATTCAGCTGTAACAGCGTTGTAGCGCTCGTCGTCTGTGATCATACCACGACGGAATTGTTTGGTGATTTGTTCTACACGTTTGTGTGATTCTTCGATGATTTCAGCCTTGTCTTCAACAACTGGGATATCGGCAATACCTACTGTCAAACCTGCAAGAGTTGAGTGGTGGTATCCGAGGTTCTTCATGCGGTCAAGTAGTGCAGAAGTTTCTGTCGTACGGAAACGTTTGAAGATTTCAGCGATGATATTCCCAAGATTTTTCTTCTTGAATGGAGGGTTGAGTTCAAGATTGCGAATAGCTTCCTTGATATCTCCACCTAGTGGCAAGAAGTACTTAGCTGGAACACCTTCTGTTAAGTTGGCATTTGTTGGTTCTTGCAAGTAAGGCAGACCCTCTGGCATGATGTCGTTGAAGAGGATTTTACCAACTGTTGTCAGCAAGACCTTGTGTTTTTGCTCTTCTGTCCATGGTTTGTTGAGGCTATCTGTCGCGATACCAACACGTGAATGGAGGTGAACATAACCATTGCGGTAAGCCATAACCGCTTCGTCACGGTCTTTGAAGACCATTCCTTCACCTTCACGACCAGCTTCTTCCATGGTCAAATAGTAGTTACCCAAAACCATGTCCTGAGAAGGAGTAACAACTGGTTTACCATCTTTCGGGTTCAAGATGTGCTCAGCAGCAAGCATAAGGATACGCGCTTCTGCTTGGGCTTCTTCTGAAAGCGGTACGTGGATGGCCATTTGGTCCCCGTCAAAGTCGGCATTGTAGGCTTCACAGACAAGCGGGTGCAAGCGAAGGGCCTTACCATCAATCAAGACTGGCTCGAAGGCTTGGATCCCCAAACGGTGAAGGGTCGGGGCGCGGTTCAAAAGTACTGGGTGTTCTTTGATTACTTCTTCAAGAATATCCCAGATACGTTCGTCTCCGCGTTCCACCAAGCGTTTAGCCGCTTTGACGTTCTGCACGATGTCACGAGCAACGATTTCACGCATGACGAATGGTTTAAAGAGCTCGATCGCCATTTCACGTGGCACCCCACATTGATACATCTTAAGCGTTGGACCAACGGCGATAACGGAACGTCCTGAGAAGTCAACACGTTTACCGAGCAAGTTTTGACGGAAGCGCCCTTGTTTCCCTTTAAGCATGTGGCTCAATGATTTCAGTGGACGGCTACCTGGTCCTGTGATTGGACGACCACGACGACCGTTGTCAATCAAAGCGTCAACCGCTTCTTGAAGCATACGCTTCTCATTTTGAACGATGATACCTGGTGCGTTCAACTCAAGCAAACGAGCCAAGCGGTTGTTACGGTTGATAACACGGCGGTAAAGGTCGTTCAAGTCAGATGAGGCAAAACGGCCACCATCCAACTGCAACATTGGACGAAGGTCTGGTGGAATAACTGGAAGGATGTTGAGAATCATCCATTCAGGTTTGTTTCCAGACTTGTAAAAGGCATCCAAAACATCCAAACGACGGATGGCTTTGACACGTTTTTGTCCAGTAGCTGTCTTCAACTCTTCTTTGAGTTCGGCAATTTCTTTTTCAAGATCTACTTGTTTCAAGAGGTCTTGGATGGCTTCGGCACCCATTTTGGCAACGAATGATCCATAACCATACTCACGCAAGCGCTCACGGTATTCGCGCTCTGTCATGATAGACTTGTGCTCAAGTGGTGTATCCTTAGGATCAATCACCACATAAGCCGCAAAGTAGATAACTTCCTCGAGGGCACGAGGGCTCATATCAAGAGTCAAGCCCATACGGCTTGGAATCCCCTTGAAGTACCAGATGTGAGATACAGGAGCTTTCAACTCGATGTGCCCCATACGCTCACGACGAACTTTTGTACGCGTTACTTCAACCCCACAGCGGTCACAAACAATCCCTCTGTAACGAATGCGTTTGTACTTACCACAAGCACATTCCCAGTCTTTTGTAGGACCAAAGATGACTTCATCAAAGAGTCCTTCACGTTCTGGTTTCAACGTACGGTAATTGATTGTTTCAGGTTTTTTGACTTCTCCATAAGACCATGAACGGACTTTGCTTGGAGAAGCTAGGGTGATTTGCATACTTTTAAAACGATTTACATCAACCACTATTTCTTCCCTTTCTATTCTAAGTGAACTGCTTATTCTTGTTCAGCAGCTTCTTCTGTTGCTTCCGCTTTTGTTGCTTTCTCAGCTTCTTCAGCTTCAAAGGCTGCTTTAGCCTCTTGGGCTGCTTTTTCGCGGGCTTTTTCAAGGTCATCTACGTGGATGACATCTTCGTCCATTCCTTCATCCAAGTCGCGAAGTTCCACTTCTTGGTCATCTTCATCAAGGACACGCATGTCAAGACCAAGAGATTGCAATTCTTTCACAAGAACTCGGAAGGATTCTGGAACACCTGGTTTTGGAATTGGTTTTCCTTTTGTAATGGCTTCATAAGCTTTCAAACGTCCGTTGATATCGTCAGACTTGTAGGTCAAGATTTCTTGAAGGACATTTGACGCACCGTAGGCTTCAAGAGCCCAAACCTCCATCTCACCGAAACGTTGTCCACCAAACTGAGCTTTACCTCCGAGTGGTTGTTGGGTAACGGTTGAGTATGGTCCGACTGAACGAGCGTGCAATTTATCATCAACCATGTGGTGGAGTTTGATCATGTACATGACACCAACTGATACACGGTTGTCAAACGGCTCACCTGTACGTCCGTCGTAAAGGATTGTCTTAGCATCGCTATCCATACCTGCTTCTTTAACAGTGTCCCAAAGGTCTTCAGAACTTGCTCCGTCAAAGACTGGTGTTGCGATGTGGATACCAAGAGTACGGGCTGCCATACCAAGGTGGAGCTCCATAACCTGACCGATATTCATACGCGATGGCACCCCAAGTGGGTTCAACATGATATCGACTGGAGTTCCGTCTGGAAGGTAAGGCATGTCTTCTACAGGAACAATACGAGAGACAACCCCTTTGTTTCCGTGACGTCCGGCCATCTTATCTCCGACCTTGATCTTACGTTTTTGAGCGATGTAGACGCGAACCAGCATGTTAACACCTGATTGCAACTCATCTCCATTTGCACGTGTAAAGATCTTAACATCACGAACGACACCATCGGCACCGTGAGGTACTCGAAGAGAAGTATCACGCACTTCACGAGACTTGTCTCCGAAGATAGCGTGCAAGAGACGTTCTTCAGCTGAAAGGTCTTTTTCACCCTTAGGTGTGACTTTACCTACAAGGATATCCCCTTCTTTAACCTCAGCACCGATACGGATAATACCCATTTCGTCAAGGTCTTTAAGAGCATCTTCCCCAACGTTTGGAATTTCACGAGTAATTTCTTCAGGCCCAAGCTTTGTATCGCGCGTTTCTGATTCGTATTCTTCGAGGTGGACAGATGTGTAGACATCGTCTTTGACCAAGCGTTCGCTCATGATAACGGCATCCTCGAAGTTGTAACCTTCCCATGTCATGTAGGCAACGATTGGGTTTTGTCCAAGCGCCATTTCCCCTTTTTCCATAGAAGGTCCGTCAGCGATAAAGTCGCCTTTTTCAACGACATCGCCAACTTTAACGAGAGTGCGTTGGTTGTAAGCAGTACCTGAGTTTGAACGACGGAATTTTTGGATGTGGTAAACGTCCAATGAACCATCTTCGCGGCGTACTTCTACCTTGTCAGCATCTGCGTATGTAACTTTACCATCATACTGGGCAATAACAGCAGCACCAGAGTCATGAGCTGCTTGGTATTCCATACCAGTACCAACGTAAGGTGCTTTTGGATCAATCAATGGCACGGCCTGACGTTGCATGTTGGCACCCATGAGGGCACGGTTGGAGTCATCGTTTTCCAAGAAAGGAATACATGCTGTCGCAACGGCAACTACCTGTTTTGGTGACACGTCCATGTAGTCAACCACTTCTGCTGGATACTCTTGGTTGACCCCTTGGTGACGTCCCATGACAACTTTTTCAGCAAAGGTTCCATCTTCGTTAAGACGAGAGTTGGCCTGCGCTACAGTGAATTCATCTTCTTCATCGGCTGTCAACCAAACGATTTCATTCGTAACAACACCTGTTTCACGGTCAACCTTACGGTATGGTGTTTGAACAAATCCATACTTATTCAAGTGTCCGTAAGATGACAAGTTATTGATCAAACCGATGTTAGGTCCTTCAGGTGTCTCGATTGGGCACATACGACCGTAGTGAGTGTAGTGCACGTCACGAACTTCATATCCAGCACGGTCACGAGTCAAACCACCAGGTCCCAAGGCTGACAAACGGCGTTTGTGAGACAACTCAGAAAGCGGGTTGTGTTGGTCCATGAACTGTGACAACTGTGATGAACCAAAGAATTCTTTAACCGCAGCTGTTACAGGACGGATATTGATGATTTGTTGTGGTGTTAAAACTTCATTGTCCTGAACAGACATACGTTCACGGACATTACGTTCCATACGAGAAAGTCCAAGACGTACTTGATTGGCAAGCAATTCACCAACTGCACGGATACGACGGTTTCCAAGGTGGTCGATATCATCCACACGTCCGATACCTTCTGCCAAGTTGAGGAAGTAGCTCATCTCAGCAAGGATATCTGCAGGAGTTACAACACGAACCTTGTCGTCTGGATTGGCATTTCCGATGATGGTTACAACACGGTCTGGATCCGTTGGGGCAACAACCTTGAATTTTTGAAGGAGAACTGGTTCTGTCAAAACAGCTGCATCGTTTGGAATATAAACGATCTTGTTCAAGTCGCCATCCAAGTGGTGCTCGATACTCTCGATCACGCTACGAGTCATGACGGTACCAGCTTCTACCAAGATTTCACCAGTTTCAGGGTCTACCAATGGCTCCGCAATGGTTTGGTTGAGCAAGCGTGTTTTAACGTTGAGTTTTTTATTGATCTTGTAACGACCAACAGCTGCCAAATCGTAGCGGCGTGGGTCAAAGAAACGTGCTACAAGCAAGCTACGTGAGCTTTCAGCAGTCTTAGGCTCACCTGGACGAAGGCGTTCGTAGATTTCTTTCAAGGCTTCGTCTGTACGAGAGTCCATTGGATTCTTGTGGATATCTTTTTCAATAGTGTTGCGAACCAATTCGCTATCACCAAAGATATCAAAGATTTCATCATCACCTGAGAAACCAAGTGCACGAACCAAGGTCGTAAATGGAATCTTACGAGTACGGTCGATACGAGTATAAGCGATGTCTTTTGAGTCGCTTTCAAGTTCCAACCAAGCTCCACGGTTAGGGATAACAGTAGAACCGTAGCCCACTTTACCGTTCTTGTCTACTTTATCATTAAAGTAAACACCTGGTGAGCGGACCAACTGAGAAACGATAATACGTTCACCACCGTTGATGATGAAAGTACCCATTTCGGTCATGATTGGGAAATCACCAAAGAAGACTTCTTGGGTCTTGATTTCGCCTGTTTCTTTATTGATCAAGCGGAAGGTTACAAAAATTGGTGCTGAGTAGCTAGCATCGTGGATACGAGCTTCTTCGAGCGTGTATTTGGGTTCCTTGATTTCATATCCAACAAATTCCAACTCCATTGTGTCTGTGAAGTTTGAAATTGGCAATACATCTTCAAACACTTCCTTAAGACCGTGATCTAGGAAATCTTTGAATGAATCCGTTTGAATTTCAATCAAATTTGGTAAGTCAAGAACTTCTTTGATTCTTGAAAAACTACGACGGGTACGATGTTTCCCGTATTGAACGTCATGTCCTGCCAAGATGATTCTCCTTTGTAAATAAATTCCAAGCCTTGTCAATCAGGCTTTTCTAATCGTCATATGGTTTTTAAAACCCCTATCACCGTGTCCCTTTGACGAATTTTCAGAATCTTTAAATCTTTGTTACAAGCACTCAAAAACCTGAAAAAAAGCACAAAAAGAGCAGCTAAATCTGACTTTTTCAGAAGATTTAACTGCTGTGAGCCTTGTCTGGACAATATTTCAGACAAAACCTACGACAAATGATTACTTTTATTATACCTTATTTAGCTAGATTTTTCAAGGTTTTTTTACTATTTTTTAAACAATCTTTTCCTATATATTATTTTAAAATTTCAAGAGAATGAAGCATTATATTTTCTCTCAAAAATCAGGAAAACGCTTGCACTAATGTTTACCTCGTGCTATACTGTTAGGGAACAACTACACAAGGAGAATTGTGATGAAAAAGATCCCATCTCAAACTGAGAAAAAAATGATTTATGGTATCCGTTCCTTGAAGAACGGAACTGGTTCTGTCCTTATTGGTGCCAGTATTGTCTTGCTTTCTGCTACAATGCCAACTATTTCGGCCAACGAAAACCTTCCTCAAACTCAGGAAAATACCAGCGCTGTGACCAAGGCCCCTACTGAGATTGAAACGAGTCAAACTCAAACGGAAACGCCTATTTCTGAACAAAAGAATGCAAACGCTTCCCTTGATTCTAAAAAAGAAGCTCCAGCTGTGGAAACTACTACGGTACCAGAAACACCTAAAACAGAAGATGCTGCTACAAGTCAGGCTAATAGCGCGGAAGAGAAAGTAGATGCCAGCACTTCGGCGCCAACTTCAGATCAAAAACCACAAGCTGACACATCTTCTGAAGAACCCATCGCAGACAACCACTTCCGCATCCACGTAAAAAAACTCCCAGAAGAAAACAAAGATTCTCAAGGTCTTTGGACTTGGGACGATGTTGAAAAACCGTCTGAAAACTGGCCCAATGGAGCCAAGTCCTTCAAGGATGCCAAGCAAGATGACTACGGCTATTACCTAGATGTCAAACTCAAAAATGAGCAAGCCAAGAAAGTCAGCTTCCTTATCAACAATACCAAAGGAGATAACTTGACTGGGGACCGTTCGGTAGAGCGCCTCTCTCCGAAAATGAACGAGGCCTGGCTAGATGAAAACTACAAGGTATACAACTACCGCCCTCAACCAGCAGGAACTATTCGTGTCAACTACTACCGCACCGATGGCAACTATGATAAAAAATCTCTTTGGTATTGGGGCGATGTCAAAAACCCAAGCAGTGGAGAATGGCCTGACGGTACTGACTTTACCGCAACTGGAAAATATGGTCGCTACATTGATATCCCACTCAATGAAGCTGCAAGAGAATTTGGATTTTTATTACTAGACGAAAGCAAGAAAGGCGACGATGTGAAAATCAGAAAAGAAGATTATAAATTCACTGATCTAAAAAATCACAGTCAGATTTTCCTCAAAGATGATGACGAAACCATCTACACCAACCCCTACTACGTTCACGATATCCGTATGACTGGTGCCCAACACGTGGCTAAATCTCGTATCGAAAGCAGTTTTTCTACCCTCGTTGGAGCTAAGAAAGACGATATCCTCAAACACTCCAGCATCACTGATTACCAAGGGAATAAAGTAGCTATCACAGACGTGGAAGTGGATGAGGCAGGTAAAAAAGTGACCTACATCGGCAACTTCTCTGACACCCAACACCCGTACACTGTCAGCTACAATTCAGACCGCTTTACCACACGTTCAAGCTGGCGCCTCAAGGATGAATCCTACAGTTACGATGGTCCACTCGGCGCAACTCTAAAAGAAGATGGCAAGCGTGTTGACCTCACGCTCTGGTCTCCAAGTGCTGATAAGGTTTCCGTTGTTGTCTATGACAAGAAAGACCCTGAAAAAGTAGTTGGAACTGTCGCCTTTGAAAAAGGAGAAAAAGGAACCTGGAAACAAACTCTGGATGCAAACTCTGGTCTCGGTATCAGCAACTACACTGGCTATTACTACCACTACCAGATCGAGCGCCAAGGTAAAACTGTCCTCGTTCTTGACCCTTATGCCAAATCATTAGCGGCTTGGAACAGTGACCTAGCAAAAACAGATGCCGCTCATAAGGTCGCTAAAGCTGCCTTTGTCGATCCAGCGAAGTTAGGTCCGCAAGACTTGACCTATGGAAAGATTCGTAACTTCAAATCACGTGAAGATGCTGTTATCTATGAGGCTCATGTGCGTGACTTCACTTCGGATCCTGCCATCGCAAAAGACTTGACCAAGCCATTTGGTACCTTTGAAGCCTTTATCGAAAAACTAGACTATCTCAAAGACTTGGGTGTGACCCACATCCAGCTCCTTCCAGTCTTGTCCTACTACTTTGTCAATGAATTGAAGAACCAAGAACGTTTGTCTGCCTACGCTTCAAGCAACAGCAACTATAACTGGGGATATGACCCTCAAAACTACTTCTCCTTGACTGGTATGTACTCAAGCGATCCTAAGGATCCAGAAAAACGTATCGCAGAATTCAAAAACCTCATCAACGAGATCCATAAACGTGGTATGGGAGCTATCTTGGATGTAGTCTACAACCATACTGCCAACGTTGATATTTTTGAGGATATTGAGCCAAACTACTATCACTTTATGGACGCAGACGGAACTCCACGTACTAGCTTCGGAGGCGGCCGTTTGGGAACTACCCACTACATGTCTAAACGTGTCTTGGTAGACTCCATCAAGTATCTGGTTGAAACTTACAAAGTAGATGGTTTCCGCTTTGATATGATGGGTGACCACGATGCGGCTTCTATCGAAGAAGCGTATAAAGCTGCACGCGCCCTCAATCCAAATCTTATCATGCTAGGTGAAGGCTGGAGAACCTATACTGGTGATGAAAATACGCCTGTACAACCTGCTGACCAAGATTGGATGAAGAAAACAGATACTGTCGCTGTCTTTTCAGACGACATCCGTAACAACCTCAAGTCTGGCTATCCAAACGAAGGTCAACCTGCCTTTATCACAGGTGGAAAACGCGATATCAATACCATCTTTAAAAATCTGATTGCTCAACCAACTAACTTTGAAGCAGACAGTCCTGGAGATGTTATCCAGTACATTGCAGCCCATGATAACTTGACCCTCTTTGACATCATTGCCCAGTCTATCAAAAAAGACCCTAGCAAGGCTGAAAACTACGCTGAGATTCATCGTCGTTTGCGACTTGGAAACCTCATGGTCTTGACTGCTCAAGGAACTCCCTTTATCCACTCTGGTCAGGAATACGGACGTACCAAACAATTCCTAGACCCAGCCTATAAGACTCCTGTTCCTGAAGATAAAGTTCCAAACAAGTCTCACTTATTGCGTGATAAGGACGGCAAGCCTTTTGTCTATCCTTACTTTATCCATGACTCTTACGACTCTAGTGATGCTGTCAACAAGTTTGATTGGACCAAGGCAACAGATGGTAAAGCCTTCCCTGAAAATGTCAAGAGCCGTAACTACATGAAAGGATTGATCGCCCTTCGTCAATCGACAGATGCCTTCCGACTCAAGAGTCTGCAAGACATCAAAGAGCGCGTCCACCTCATTACTGTTCCAGGACAAAATGGCGTTGAAAAAGAAGATGTGACCATCGGCTACCAAATCACTGCTCCAAACGGTGATGTCTACGCTGTCTTTGTCAATGCGGATGATAAGGCTCGTGAATTTACTCTAGGAACTGCATTTGCTCACTTGAGAAAGGCTGAAGTCCTGGCAGATGAAAATCAAGCAGGACCAGTAGGAATTGCTAACCCTCAAGGTCTCGAATGGACTGAAAAAGGCTTGAAATTGAACGCTCTCACTGCTGTCGTTCTCCGCTTGTCTCAAGGTGGTGCCATTGTCGCTCCAGCTGTGGAAGAAAAACCAGAATTTGACCTTTCTAGCTTGGAAGTCGAACCAGAACAAGGTCAAGCTCAAAACCTAGCAGCCAATCCTGAAACTCAAGAAACTGCTGCAGAGGCTCACTCTCAGAACCTCCTTCCAAACACAGGAACTGAGAGCAAATCCCTCCTTGCCCTTGCTGGATTCAGCATCCTTGCCCTTCTCGGACTTGGATGGTTGATAAAGAACAAGAAAAAGAAATAACACTCAATGAAAATCAAAGGGTAAACTAGGAAGCTAGCCGCAGGCTTTACTCGAGTACGACAAGGCGAAGCTGACGTAGTTTAAAAAGATTTTCGAAGAGTATAAACTAGCCCTCCTATAGAAAAACACCCCATGATTAGAAGACTCTTCTAGCCATGGGGTGTTGTTTTTATGATACACTTAGCTATCAAATCATATATTCTACACTATAGCTAGCGTCTGATAAGATACGAGCCAGAAACTGCTTGGTTCGTTCTTCTTGTGGACGACTAAAGAAATCGTGGGGATTGTTCTCCTCTACGATACGGCCTCCATCCATGAAAATAACGTGGTTTGCGACATCTCTAGCAAATCCCATCTCATGCGTGACGACCACCATGGTCACACCTTCTCCCGCCAACTGTTTCAGAACATCCAAAACATCTCCAACCAACTCAGGGTCTAGTGCAGAAGTTGGTTCATCTAGCAAAATGACCTCGGGCTTGACGGCAATGGCACGCGCAATTCCTATTCGTTGTTGTTGCCCTCCAGATAGTTGTGAAGGGTAGTAGTCCTTATAAGCAAGTAAACCAACTTTTTCCAAGGCAGATTCTGCACGTTTGAGCGCTTCTTCCTTGGGAACTTTACGAGCTACGATTAGGCCTTCTAGAATATTTTCCAGAGCAGTTTTATTCGCAAAAAGATTGTAGTGCTGGAAAACAAAGGCTGTTTTTTGGCGAATTTCTAGAATGTCTTTCTTGCTTAATTTGGCTAAGTCATAGGTTTTTCCTGCCAAGGTCAAACGGCCACTATCAGCTTTTTCTAAGTGGTTGAGACAACGGAGAAAGGTCGTTTTCCCCGAACCTGATGGCCCTAAGATAACGACGACATCCCCTTGGTTGACCTGGAGATTGACATCCTCCAGCACCTGCCTCTCACCAAATGTTTTTGCGATATGTTCTACTTGTAACATCCTGTCCTCCTATACAAAACGCGCACTAGATGCTTTTGCACTTTTTTCTTTTTTCACATAGCCTTTTTCCAGTAGAGAGAAGCCCCACTGAATCAAACCACAGATCAAAATATACTGCAAAAAGATCACAAAATATGACTCAAAATACTGGTAACCGTAGGACGCTTCCACACGAGCAATAGCGGTGATATCCTTGATGGTCATAACAAAGACCAGGGAGGTTCCCTTGACGATATTGATCACCAGATTGGCCAAGTTAGGCAAGGCTGAGCGCAAGGCTTGAGGAAAAACAATCCTTAGATAGGCCTGGGGCGTAGTCAAGCCAATCGCATGCGCTGCCTCTAGTTGTCCCTTGTCCACCGTCAAGATAGCTGAACGCAAAATCTCCGACAAACTCCCGACTGTCATCAAACTATAAATGATAAAGGCATAATAGAGAGGATCAAGTTTGAAAATATCAAAGTCACTTCCTATGCTTTTGAGAAATTGATTCAGCAGGCTTGGAAACAAACTATAAAAGAAGAGAATCAATAAAATCGGAGGAGTCGCTCGGATAAAGGCCAGATAGACCAGAGAAAAACTCCTCACACCTCGAACCTTGTAAATCTGCCCCAAGGCTAAAAATAGAGCTGGTAAAAAGCTTAAGACCATAGCCACAATCATGATAATCAAGGTGATTGGCACACCCTTCAAGGTCTCCAGAAAGGTCTTTACAATATAGTCTATATCCATTTCTTACCTCCCTTTTGTTTCCAAAGACTTCTCAAGCAAACGACTCAAGCTAGAAATAACCAAGGCAATCCCCCAATAAAGAAGCGCAACTGCCGTATAGGTTTCCAGAGAGTAGTTCCCTAAATTGCGACTGATCAAGAGATTCCCGGCCCCCATAACATCAACAAAACCAATCGTATAGGCCAAGGCAGCATCCCGCATGAGATTGAGAATAGCAGTTGTTATATTGGGAAGAGCAACTTGAAAAGCTTGAGGAAAAATGATTCTCCAAAAAGTCTGACTTGGAGTCAAACCAATACTAAGCCCGGCCTCTGTCTGCCCCTTTGGAATAGCTTGATAGGCCGCCTTGAAAACCTCGGCAACAATAGCCGCAAACAAGAGAATCATCGTCAAGAGAACAAAAATAGTTTTAGACCAGTTGTTGATATCCAAACCAAGCCACCATTTCAGAAATTCTGGCAAGCCATAAAAGACTAGAAAAAGCAAGACAATCGGCGGTGTACAACGTAGGGTAAAGATATAGCCTTTGGAAATCGCTGCAAAACTCTTGTCATCTCCTACTTGTGCCCAGGCCAAGAGACCTCCAAAAAGGGAACCAAGAAGAGTGGTAAAAAAGAGAATGAACAAGGTCATAGGAAGTGCCTGCCATAAGGTCGGCAAAAACTGAAAGACCTTGGAAAAATCATAAGAAACCATGCAAAACCCTTTCTAGTCTTGGAATTTCTGGTCTAGTCTTTGTCTACATAACTAAAGACATCTTCTTTAAAGTATTGCTGAGATAACTTAGCAAGCGTTCCATCTTCCTTCAACTCTTTGATTGCTTTTTCATATTCTTTAGCGAATTTCTCACCCTTTTCATCACGGTGAATCAAGGGATAAGTTGGAATGCCCTTGTATGGGAACCAGCTGAGTTTATCCGCATATTGGTGGTAAGGGCCATCTTCTGCGGTAACTGCTTTTTCAAAGGACAGTTTGATATCAAAGAAGGCGTCATAACGTCCTTCTAAGACCCAGGCATAGGCATCTGCTACTTTAAAGGATTCTGCTGCTGTTAGCTCAATCGGTGCGTCCTGATGTTTTTCATTGTAGCTGGTGATAACATTCCATTGAGCATTCTGTGGAGAGATGGGAACCAATTTCCCTTTATTCTTAGCAAAGTCATCAATTGTTTTGTATTTCTGTTCATCTTCTTTTCTGACAGTAAATCCGATGATGCTCGCTCCCACTGGTTCAGATGGAATGACAAACTTTTTAGCTCGTTCATCTGTGTACCAAGCTCCCTTGGTTCCGATGTCATACTTGCCTGATTCCAGACCAATCAAGAGGTCATCATCACTGGTACCTGTATATTCAAATTGATAGTTTGCCAACTTCTCATCAACAGCCTTCAAAACAGCTACTTCATAACCATCTGATTCCCCTTTTTCATTGACAAAGTCATAAGGTACGTAGTTTTGTGTATGGGCAACCTTCAAGGTTATGACTTCAGCAGACGAAGCCGTTTCTCCCTCCTTGGCTGGAGCGCCAGCTAAACTTCTCCCGATAATCGTTGCCCCAATTACTGCAACAACTGCTACACCACCGATAATCCATGCTTTTTTACTCATCTTTTTCTCCTTTAGTTTTCAAGCGCTTCTCTCACCCACTGGATACGTTCAACTGCGATATCACTTGGAATGGTACAATCTGCCCCAAGTACCAAGCCCTGTTCCCCAGCTTCTGCAACTAGTTTCTTTGCCTCAGCCTGAATGGCATCCTTGCTACCAGTATACAGTAAGCCTGTCTTGCCATTTTCAAATCCTCCAAGAACCGTACGTCCCTTGAAAATCTCACGACCTTCCTTGAGAGTGATTCCCTCTGGTCCTACAGCCCAGTTAAAGACTTGGGCTGGATAGTCTGCAAAAAGGTGAATATCATTTCGCGCTCCCTCGTAGCCACAGATATGAAGAACTGTGACTCCACCAACAGCACTAGCTGCTTCCAGAACCGTTATCTCGCTAGGTGCAATGACGGCTTGATAATCTGCTGCCGACACTCGTTGATCTTGGATACTCTGCACGCTGAGGTAGATTCCATCAGCACCAGCCTCTTCGATAACAGCTCGGCTGAGACTCGCAATATCCTCTGCAATCACATCCAACACCTTCTTAAGAGCTTTAGGATCTTCCACCAAAAAATCAGCAATGAGATCATCGCCACCAGACACTTCCCCCAGTAGCCACTTGAGATAGGTCACAGGAGCAAAAATATTGTAAATCGCAACGATATCTTCTGTAAACTCTTGCTTGATTTTCTGAACCAAGGCCACCTGCTCTTTTATCCAAGCGTGCTCTGGTCCGAGTGGTTGAATGGTCGCCAATTCTTGAAGTGATTTGCCTTTGGCAATCGCTGGATTTGGATAAGCAAAGTAGCCATCACTCATTAACTTGATAAAGTCTGGCTGAATTTCTCGTATAAAGCGCTTATGGCCCTCGATATTCTTCTCGATAATGACTGGATTTGAGAAACCGTGTAGCCATTCGTCTTCGGATGTGAAATGGTGCCAAAAACCAACTGGCACACGATCAACCTTTTCACCTCTAAATGCTTTTAAAACCCATTCTCTTTTTTCTGACATTCTTATTCTCCATTTCTTACTTTTTCAACTAATAAACTGCTTGCGATATCATTCGAGCGTAGAAAGGGAAGACTGGACTTGGAAAAATCCTGAACTCCACGACATCTCTCTCCATTTTTACAATGCCCATTTTTTACGACGCTTATGGCAACCAAAGCCAGCAAACCGACAACTGCAATGAAGATGCCCCATCTTTTACTTTTCATAACTCCTCCTTTTAGAGAACAGCTGCCTGCCGAATCCAGTCCAACCTCTCTAAGTCAAAGTCATCTGGAACAGTACAGTCAGCTCCCAGAAGAACGCCTTTACTACCCGCTTCAGCCAGCAACCGTCTTGTTTCATCTTGCAATTCCGCCTTGGAACCTTGATAAAGCAAACTTTTTTTGCCATTTTCAAATCCACCTAAAACGGCCTTGCCTGGAAACAACTCTTGACCTTGTGTCAAACTAACATCCTCATGATGAGTCGCCCAGTTGACCACTTGAGCTGGATAGTCCTTAAATATCGTCACATCATTGCTCGCACCTTCAAAACCACAGATATGGAGGATATTGGTCCCACCAACCTGATTGGCTGCCTCCAAAATCGCTATATTGCTCGGTTCGATATAGGTTTGGTAGAGTGCTGGTGTGATGCGCTCATCTTGAATTTCCTGGGTGCTAAGGTAAATCCCGTCAACACCGCCTTGCTGAATGATTTTCTGAGTTAGGGAAGCAATATCTCCTGCGATCACATCTAGAATCACTCTGAATTGCTCAGGATTTTCAAGCAATAGATTAGCCACTTCCTTATCTCCTCGAGAAGTTTCTGTACGGAACCAGCGCTTGAGGTAGGAGATCGGTGAAAAGATATTGTAGAAAGAAGCAATCTCTTCTGTAAAGGTCTCTCGAATCGCTTGTACCACTTCCACCTGTTGCTGAATCCATGGGTGTTCCTCACTAATCGACTCAATAGAAGACAGCTCCTGAATGCTTGCGATCTTAGGACTATAGACATTACTTGGATAAAGGAAAAAACCGTCGCTCATAATTTTGACAAAATCAGGGCGAATCCTTTCCACATAGTTGCGATGCCCATCAACACTTTTTTGAAAGATACGTGGATTATTTAATCCCTGCCCCTTTTCTTCGAGTGTTACAAAATGAAACCAAAATCCGACAGGAACTCTTTCCACTTCATCGCCTCGAATCGCTCTAAAGACTAGATCTCTTTTACTTGCCATACCTCTCTCCTTCCATTTGGATTGAAACCATCTTACCACTCCTTTTCCCCTTTTCCCAATATATATTGACTATCAACTCGATTGGAAATTTTTATATCTATAAAGAAAAAAATCCCTGAAAAGCTTGATGTTACTAGCCTTTCAAAGATTTACTTTATTTTCATCTATTTTTCAAAAAGGAGCTGATATAGATTTTCTATCAAGCCGATTGGAAAATTTTATATCCATCTTCATTCCCAAATTAAGTACATAATTTTATCCTAATACCAAATTACTACTGAAAAATTTATTTTCTCCCAATATTCCCTTGCACAAATCCCGCGAAAACGCTACAATATTAATAGACTATTATTAGGAGGATGGGATTATGAAAATATCCAAAGTTACCATTACAATTGCTTCTACACTTGCTTCCGTCATTTTACTGACTGGCTGTGGTACAAATTCGGCAAATTCACAGACAACACAAAGTAGTACATCTGACAATCAGGTTACAATGACCTATGATCAGTTGCGTTCAAGAGAAAATACTATGTCAACTCTTTGGTATCAAAAAGCAGCTGAAACCAAGGCACTCTATCTACAAGGTTACAATGTCGCTACTAATCGTTTGAAAGAACTACTAAAAACACAGACAGATAAACCCTACTCTATCGTTTTGGACTTAGACGAAACCGTATTAGACAATAGCCCTTATCAAGCGCAAAATGTCAAAGATGGAACAGCATTTACCCCAGAAAACTGGGATGTCTGGGTAAAAAAGGCCGCAGCCAAGGCTGTACCAGGTGCTAAAGACTTTCTCCAATTTGCAGACCAAAACGGTGTCCAAATTTACTATGTATCTGACCGCACGATAGATCAGGTAGATGATACGATCAAAAACCTAGAAAACGAAGGGATTCCTGTACAAAGCCGCGATCATCTCATGTTCTTAGAAAAAGGCGTCAAATCTAAAGAAGGTCGTAGACAAGCAGTCCAAGAAAAAACCAACTTAGTCATGCTACTAGGAGACAATCTTGTGGACTTTGCAGAGTTTTCAAAGACCTCTGAAACTGAGCGCGACCAAAAATTAGAGGAATTACAAAAAGAGTTTGGTGAGAAATTCATCATTTTCCCTAACCCAATGTACGGATCATGGGAAAGTACTGTTTACAATGGTAATAAATTGGATGCCAAGGGTCAAACTGAAGAGCGCCAAAAAAACTTACAAGGTTTTGATAAATAAAATAAGAGAACTATCTACCAGTTTACACCAACCACAAGATATCGTATTTGTGAGAATATCAAAAAAGACGATTTCCGCTTGGATAATCGCCTTTTTTGCTATTTTATCTTGTACTTGGTATAAACTAGTATATATTCCACTAGATAGTATGCTCTATCGCTTGTACCACTTCCACCTGTTGCTGAATCCATGGGTGTTCCTCACCAATCGACTCAACTGATTGGATTTTTTTATAACCCTTCTTTCATGGCAAAGTAAGCACGCACTTTTGGTGCGACTTGCGTTCCAAAAAGTTCAATAGCTCTCAAAACTTGATCATGAGGCATGGAACCAAGCGGTAGATGGAGCATGAAACGGTCCAAGCCTAAATCCTCAATCATGCGAATCAATTTTTCTGCTACCTGGTCTGGATTTCCCACAAACATGGCACCATTTGGACCAACTTGCTCCAAATATTGCTCATAGGTCAACTCCTGCCAGTGTGGACGGTCCTTGGAAATCGCATCCACCACTTGCTTAGTCGGATGGAAATAATCTTTTACAGCCTGTTCGCCATCCTCAGCAATCCAGCCCCAAGAATGAGCCCCCACTTTCAGGTCTTTATCCGCATGACCGGCATCCCTTCCAATCTCACGATAAGCTTGAATCAGCTTTTTAAAATAACGCGGATTGCCACCGATAATGGCATAGACAATCGACAGCCCTGCCCGAGCAATCTTCACTGTTGATTCGACATGGCCACCTGTCGCCACCCACAATGGCAATTTGTCCTGAACAGGACGGGGATAGACTTCTTTGCCAGAAATCGTTTGGGTCAATTGACCTTGCCAATTCACTTTGGTGCTTTCATTTGCCAACTGAAGCAGATCTAACTTTTCATCAAAGAGAGTTTCATAGTCTTTCAAGTCATAGCCAAACAGTGGGAAAGACTCGGTAAATGAACCACGCCCAGCCATAATCTCTGCCCGTCCATTTGACAAGGCATCGATGGTAGCATATTGTTGGAACAAGCGAATCGGATCCATACTCGAGAGAATGCTGACCGCACTAGTCAAACGAATCTTTTTGGTATTGACTGCCCCAGCTGCAAGAACAATCTCTGGCGCCGATACCGCAAAGTCCTCCCGATGATGCTCCCCAATCCCGTACACATCCAAACCAACCTTATCAGCCAGCTCAATTTCTGCCACCAACTGACGAATGCGTTCATCATGACTGTAAATCTGCCCGGTCGCTTCTAGAGCTGTTGTTTCACCAAATGTTGAAATTCCTAATTCTACCATCCTGTTTCCTCGCTATCTCTTTTAGTTTTAGGGTATTTTATCACTAATTAGTTTTATTTCCAATAAATTTGCTCATTAGAAAAAGTCTAGATGAACTAGACTTTCTTAGCTTATTCTACTGTTACTGACTTAGCAAGGTTACGTGGTTTGTCCACATCAAGGCCACGGTGGAGTGTTGCAAAGTAAGCGACCAATTGCGTTGGTACGACCATTGAGATTGGTGAGAGGTAAGGGTGGACGGTCGTAAGGACGATATCGTCTGTCTCTTTAGCAACATTTTCTTCTGCGATAGTGAGAACCTTAGCACCACGGGCTGCAACCTCTTGGATATTTCCACGAGTGTGGTTAGCAAGGATTGGATCTGACAAGAGGGCCAAGACAGGCGTTCCTTCTTCAATCAAGGCAATGGTTCCATGCTTGAGTTCTCCTGCCGCAAAGCCTTCACACTGGATGTAAGAAATCTCTTTGAGTTTGAGGCTCGCTTCCATGGCTACATAGTAGTCTTGACCACGTCCAATGTAAAAGGCATTGCGAGTGGTTTCAAGAAGGTCACGAACCTTGGCATCAATGGTTTCTTTTTCAGAAAGAGTTGATTCGATAGACTGAGCTACGATTGACAACTCATGAACCAGGTCAAAGGCTTGCGCTTTGGCATTGCCGTTTGCCTCTCCGACTGCTTTTGCAAGGAAGGCAAGGGCTGCGATTTGCGCTGTGTAGGCCTTGGTTGATGCCACGGCAATTTCAGGTCCTGCGTGAAGAAGCATGGTATGATTGGCTTCACGTGAAAGGGTTGAACCTGGGACGTTTGTCACTGTCAAGCTTGGGATTCCCATTTCATTAGCCTTGACCAAAACCTGACGGCTATCCGCTGTTTCACCAGACTGACTGATAAAGATAAAGAGTGGTTTCTTGCTGAGAAGTGGCATACCGTAGCCCCACTCAGATGAGATTCCAAGTTCAACAGGTGTATCTGTCAATTCTTCCAGCATTTTTTTAGAAGCAAATCCTGCGTGGTAAGATGTCCCAGCTGCAAGAATGTAAATACGGTCTGCATCTTGAATAGCCTTGATGATAGCTGGGTCAACGACTACTTGACCAGCCTCATCTGTGTAGGCTTGGATGAGTTTACGCATAACCGTTGGTTGCTCATCAATTTCCTTGAGCATGTAGTAAGGATAAGTCCCCTTACCGATATCTGACAAGTCGAGCTCAGCAGTATAGCTAGCACGCTCACGACTGTTACCATCATAGTCTTGAACTTCGACGCTATCAGCCTTGACGATTACCAACTCTTGGTCATGAATTTCCATGTATTGGTTGGTCTCACGAATCATAGCCATAGCATCTGAGCAGACCATGTTGTAGCCTTCTCCAAGACCAATCAAGAGTGGTGATTTGTTCTTAGCGACATAGATGACATCTGGATTTTCAGAGTCAATCAAGGCAAAGGCATAAGAACCACGAATGATGTGAAGGGCTTTTTTGAAGGCTTCAAGAACTGAGAGACCTTCTTCTTCTGCAAATTTCCCAATCAAGTGAACAGCGATTTCCGTATCGGTTTGCCCCTTGAAGTGGTGACCTGCAAGGTATTCTTCCTTGATTTCAAGGTAGTTTTCAATCACTCCATTGTGCACCAAGACAAAACGTCCCGTCTCAGAGCGGTGTGGGTGAGCATTATCTTCCGTTGGTTTCCCGTGAGTCGCCCAACGCGTATGTCCGATACCTGTTGTTCCCTCAACACCAGCTGTCTTGGCAGACAATTCTGCGATACGACCGACAGCCTTGACTAGATGATTTTCAGCACCACCTAGGACAAAAATCCCCGCAGAATCATAGCCACGGTATTCGAGCTTTTCAAGCCCTTGAATCAAAATATCAGTTGCATTTGTGTTTCCAACAACACCAACAATTCCACACATAGTATATACGACACAGACCAGCTGTGCTTTCTCCTTAAATTGGTATAGTCTAATTCTCGCTTTACGGAATCAGCAAAAACAGTATATACTTGTTTTTCTCACTTGTCAAGGATAAAAATTGGTATAGTTTTTCTATCTGGTATTTTATCAAGATTTCACTTGATACCTGACAAGTCGGCATCAATTACTTATAATAAGGGGAGGAGGTATTCGCCATGTGGTTTTTCTTCGCACTTTTATCAGCTATCTTTGCAGCCTTAACGTCAATTTTAGCCAAGATTGGGATTGAAGGAGTTCCATCCAATCTAGCAACTGCTATTCGTACAGTCGTCGTCATTCTTATGGCCTGGGCTATGGTTTTCTTGACCAATAGTCAGACCGAAATTGTCAACATCAGTAAAAAAAGTTGGCTCTTTCTCATCTTATCAGGCTTAGCCACTGGCGCCTCCTGGCTCTGCTACTACAAGGCCCTACAGATGGGCAATGCGACTGAGGTATCTGCTGTCGATAAATTCAGTCTCGTCATTACCCTCGTTCTAGCCTTTTTCTTCCTACAGGATGTCCTGACGTTTAAAACAATTATTGGCTGTATCCTGATTACGATTGGGACCTTGGTGATGATATTGTAATAAAAAGTGAGATGAACACCATCTCACTCTTTTTATTCTTAAAATCCATTATGGTCGCTGAGTTCCTTGAACCAATGGCCTGATTTTTTTAGACGACGTTCCTGTGTTTCCAAGTCAAGCTCAACTAGACCGTAGCGGTTTTTATAGCTATTGAGCCATGACCAGCAGTCAATAAAGGTCCATATTAAGTATCCTTTACAGTTGGCTCCATCTTCAATCGCACGGTGAAGTTCACGAAGATGTCCTTTGACAAAGTCAATACGGTAATCATCTTGAATCATCCCATCTTGACGGAATTTTTCTTCCCCTTCAACACCCATACCATTCTCTGTCAACATCCACTCAATATTACCATAATTTTCCTTGATATTTTGGGCAATATCATAAATCCCTTGCTCATAAATTTCCCAACCACGGTGTGGGTTAATTTTACGGCCTGGCATGACGTAAGGCTCATAGAAATGTTCTGGTAAGAGGGGACTGTCAGGATGTTTGGCAAAACGCGGAGCCATGACACGCAAAGGCTGGTAGTAATTGACTCCAAGAAAGTCCACTGTATGCTGACGAATCAGTTCCAACTCTTCTGCTGTAGAATCTGGTAGTAAATCATGCTCAGCTAAAATTTCCACCAATTCTTCTGGATAAGCTCCCAAGACAGACGGATCTAGGAAAGATTGGGCTTGGAAGAGATCCGCAATGCGAGCAGCCTTGACATCTGCGGGATGCTGGCTACGTGGATAGGCTGGTGTCAAGTTGAGGACAATCCCAATCTTGGAATCAGGCAAAACTTCATGACAGGCCTTAACCGCAAGACTACTAGCCAGTTGCGTATGATAGGCAACCTTAACTGCTACTTTGGCATCTACCTTGTGAGGATAGTGGGCATCGTAAAAATAGCCAAACTCTACGGGAACGATGGGCTCGTTAAAGGTAATCCATTGGTCCACCAAGTCACCGTATGTCTCAAAACAAAAACGAGCATAGTCTTCATAAGCCTTGACAGTTGCCTTATTTTCCCAACCATCGCCGTCTTCTTGGAGGGCAAAAGGCAGGTCGAAGTGATAGAGATTAACTAAGAGACGAATTCCCTTGGCCTTAATGGCTTCAAAGACCTGACGGTAGAAAGCCACCCCTTGCGGATTGACCTCTTCACGGCCCTGTGGGAAAATACGAGACCACTGGATAGAAGTTCGGAAGGCTGTATGCCCAGTCTCTACCAAAAGCTCAATATCCTTTTTCCAGTTTTCATAGAAAGTCGATGTTTTGTCAGGTCCAATCCCATTGTAGTAGCGATTGGGTTCCACCTGATACCAATAATCCCAGAGATTATCTCCTTTACCATCACCAAGCACTCGTCCTTCTGTCTGTGGTCCAGAAGTGGAGGAACCCCAAACAAAATCCTTTGGAAATTTTAGCATTGTTATACCTCTTCATTTACTCATTTTCCCCATTATATAGAAAAAACAAGGTAAAAACTAGTTACATTTTTGCCTTGTTTTTCTTCTGATTATAGTTTTATTTCTTGCTGAGGATTTCAAGGGTTTCGAGCAAGTTGTCTGCGTGAACTTCGATGGTGTCACCAGTCGCCTTAATCTTAACTTCTACGATGCCATCAGCTGCTTTTTTCCCAACAGTGATACGGATTGGCAACCCAATCAAGTCGCTATCGCTAAACTTCACTCCGACACGTTCGTTGCGGTCATCCGTCAAGACTTCGTAACCAGCTCCCATCAAGCTTGCTTCAAGTTTATCTGTCAAGGCTTGTGCTTCTTCGTCTTTGACATTGACAGTGATCAAGTGCACATCAAATGGCGCCAATTCTTTAGGGAAGTTAACTCCCCAAGCATAACGGTATTCCCCTTTAGGCGTTTTGTTAACAAAGAGGCGAGCGTGTTGCTCCATAACGGCTGAGAGAAGACGGCTAACACCGATACCGTAACAACCCATGATAATTGGCACAGCACGACCATTTTCATCCAAAACATCTGCACCCATGCTTGCTGAGTAGCGAGTTCCGAGTTTGAAAATATGACCGATCTCAATACCACGCGCGAAGTTAAGAACGCCTTGTCCGTCTGGTGAAATTTCACCCTCACGAACTTCGCGGATATCCACGTATTCTGCAGTGAAATCACGACCTGGGTTCACACCCGTCAAGTGGTAGCCATCTTCGTTGGCCCCCACAACAGCATTGCGAACATCTTGTACCTTACGGTCTGCAATGATTTTCACATTTTCTGGCAAACCAACTGGGCCAAGCGAACCAAAGCCAGCCGATATAACATTTGCTACTTCTTCCTCGCTCGCAACATCAAAGAAATCTGCACCCAAGTGGTTTTTCAACTTAACTTCATTGAGTTGGTCATTTCCAACTAGAAGGGCTGCAACAAGCTCACCATCTGCCATGTAGAAGAGGGTTTTGATTGTTTGTTCTTCTGGGACATTTAGGAAGGCTGCGACTTCATCGATGGATTTTACACCTGGAGTTTCGACGCGAGTCACTTCTTCTTCCGCAACGACACGGTTGCTTGGTCTGTACTCGTTTGTTGCCATTTCTAAGTTAGCTGCATAGCTAGACTCACTTGAGTAGGCAATAGTGTCTTCACCAGAAACCATCCATTTGAGCAATTCTGCCTTGATTTCTTCTTGCACTTCTGCAGGAATTTCATCAAATGAGGCAACTGACTTGTCCAAGACAACCCAGCGGTCAAGGTCTGTACGGGCTGGTGTAATGGCCATAAATTCTTGGCTATCCTTACCACCCATGGCACCACCGTCACCGATGATAGCCTTGAAATCCAAACCACTACGAGTGAAAATTCGTTCATAGGCCGCTTTGTACTCGTCATAAGTCACATCCAAACTATCGTAATTAGCATGGAAACTATAGCCGTCTTTCATGATGAATTCACGCGTACGGAGAAGTCCGTTACGTGGACGTTTTTCATCACGGTACTTGGGCTGGATTTGGTAAAGGTTGAGTGGCAATTGCTTGTAAGATTTCACAGAGTCACGAACAATAGCTGTAAAAGTTTCTTCGTGTGTCGGACCTAGGATAAAGTCTGACTTTTCACGATTTTTCAGTTTATAAAGGTCTTCACCATAGGTTTCGTAACGGCCGGATTCGCGCCAGAGATCGGCACTGAGAAGGGCAGGAGCCAACATTTCCACCGCACCAATCTTATCAAACTCTTGGCGCATGATATTCTTAGCCTTTTCAATCACACGGTTAGCGAGTGGTAGGTAAGAGTAGACACCGGCAGAAACTTGACGAACATAACCAGCACGCAACATAAGGGCGTGGCTGATAACTTGAGCATCGCTTGGCATTTCGCGAAGTGTAGGGATTAGCATTTTACTTTGTTTCATAATATTCCTCGATTATCTAAAAGAAGAGTCGCATAATGTCATTCCAGGTTACAGCTAGCATCAAGACAACCATGATAACTACACCAGCCATGGTGACATAGGTTTCAATTTCTTGTTTAAGGGGTTTACGGCGGATAGCCTCTAGGATATTGAGCACAATCTTTCCACCATCCAAAGCCGGAATCGGAATCAAATTAAAAATTCCGATATTGATGGAAATCATAGCTAGGAAATAGAGGACATTCTCAAGACCATTTTTAGCAGCATCGCTACTTGCCTTAAAAATGGCAACGGGACCGCCGAGTTTGTTCAAATCTGGATGGAAAATCAAGTTTTTCAGAGCCGAAAGGATACGAAGCCCTGAATCAGCAGCGGTTGTAAAGCCACCAACAAACATGGATAGAAAGTCTGACTTGACTCCCGGTTGAACCCCAAGAATATAGCGTCCTTGATTTTCTTCTGGAGTCACCGTAACTTGCTTTTCACTACCATTTTCAGAAATGGTCACATCCAAGGTCGGGGCTGTCTTGTCCTTGGTATCTGCTTCCACAGCCTGAGTCAAGTCTTGCCAATTCTTAACCTCATGCGAGCCGACCTTGGTAATTTGAGCGGTCTCAGCTACGCCTACCTTAGCCAAAGCTCCCTCTGGCATGACATGAAAGAGATTGGTCTGAGTATCTCTAACACCGCCCTGCAAAAAGATCAAGATCCAAAAAACAACAACACCTAAGATAAAGTTATTCATGGGACCTGCAAAGTTGGTGATGAGCTTGCCCCAAATAGAAGCATTTTGATACTGTACATCCAGAGGGGCAATGCGTACTTCGGTTCCGTCTTCTTCAACAACCGTTGCATCATGATCCACTGTAAAAGTCTTTTCTTCTTCCAGGACCAAACCCTTAATAAAGAGCTTGTCTTCAAAGTCAAACTGGGTTACCTGCATAGGAAGAGCCGTTTGATCCAGTTTCTTCCCTGAGAGGTTGATCCGTTTGACCTTACCATCGTCGGCAAGTGTTAAACTGACCGGAGTTCCTGTCTTAATTTCTGTCGTATCATCACCCCAGCCTGCCATACGAACATAGCCTCCTAGAGGAAGGATTCGAATGGTATAAGCAGTGCCATCCTTACCGATATGGGAAAAAATCTTGGGCCCCATACCAATGGCAAATTCACGAACTAAAATGCCCGATTTCTTGGCAAAATAAAAATGTCCAAACTCATGCACCACCACAATAATCCCAAAAACGAGGATAAAGGTTAGCAATCCAATCATTCAATATTCCTTTCTTTAAAACAGGCCAAATAAGTGCATCATTGGAAACACAATCAGCATGCTGTCAAAGCGATCCAATACACCACCATGTCCAGGGATAAATTTTCCAGAATCCTTGACACCGAAATGGCGTTTCATGGCACTCTCAATCAAGTCACCAAACTGACCTGCCACACTGAAGAAGGCAGCAAAGAGACTCATTCTATAAATCCCATAAGGAAGAGCAACTGTACTGTCCACTAGCATGAAGATTACCGTTATCAGTACCGCACCTAGAATACCCCCGACAAAGCCCTCAATACTCTTATTAGGAGAAACTCTCGGAGCCAACTTATGTTTACCAAAATTCATCCCTGTCAGGTAGGCTGCGCTATCTGTCGCCCAAACGATAAAAAGGGCCAAAAGCACCTTGTCAAAACCTGCCACCCGAGCATCTAGTAAGGCATTGAAGCCAAAACCAACATAAAAGCTCACAGCAATTGGGAAAGCGGCATCTTCAATCGTATAGTTTTTACTGAAAACGGTTGTCCCTAGCATTATGGTAATCAGAACACTATAGGCAACTACATTCCCATCAACAGGCAAAAAAGTTAGGTAATTTTCTAAAGGAACTGTAAGAGCGAAGGTCGCAAAAAGAGTCAAAGCGCCCTCGATGGTCATGGTCTTTAGCCCCTTCATGTGCAAGAGTTCATAAACAGCTAGCATGGCTAACAAACCAATGCCTATCTGTAACAAGAGTCCTCCCACAAACAAGACTGGAAGGAAAATCGCCAGGGCCAATACTGCAAACAATGTTCTCTTTTGTAAATCCTTGGTCATATCTTCTCCTAAACTCCTCCAAAACGGCGATTGCGATGGTTAAAAGCAGCAATAGCTTCCTGCAAGGCAGCTTCATCAAAATCAGGCCACAAGGTATCCGTAAAATAAAGCTCGCTATAGGCTGCTTGCCACGGCAAGAAATTACTTAAACGCAACTCACCACTTGTACGGATAATCAAATCTGGATCTCGCAAATCCTTTGGCAGGTGTTGCGTGAAAAGGTAATCCCCAATCATATCTTCTGTGATATCGCCAGGATTGATTTTGGCATCTAGAACTTCCTGAGCCAAGCTCTTAAGAGCCTGCGTGATTTCAGCACGACCACCATAATTAAGGGCAAAATTGAGAATCAAGCCTGTATTGTTCTTGGTCAACTCCTCTGCTTTTTTCAAAGCTTCAAAAGTCGGCTTAGGCAGACGGTCTGTCTCCCCGATCATCTGAATCTTAACATTATTTGCATGTAATTCGGGGACGTAGTTATCATAAAACTCGACTGGCAAGTTCATGATAAACTTGACTTCTTGATCTGGGCGTGTCCAATTTTCCGTTGAAAAGGCATAGACTGTGATAACCTTAACTCCCATCTTGTTAGCCGCCTTGGTCACCTTTTGGAGGGCTTCCATCCCCGCCTTATGACCAAAAACCCGTGGTTGCATCCGTTTTTTAGCCCAGCGGCCATTCCCATCCATGATGATGCCAATATGAGCAGGAACCTGTGTTGGAACCTCAACTTCTACAGCTTTATCTTTCTTAAAAAATCCAAACATGATCATATTCCTATTCAAAAATCTATCGTTTCATTATACCATATTTCCCTATTTTCTTCTATTGCTAAGTTACTGCCCCTGCTTGCAGGCAGACAAAAAATAAGTCGCCTGATTGGGCGACTTTATTTTATAGGGAGATTATTATGAAAAAGTTTTAGGAGTTTAAGTTAAGTTCCTCTTAACTTATGAGTTCAGTATACAGCTCCTATCATAAAGTTTCCTTTTTATATTGCATACTTTTTAGGCCTTGTATTATCCTTTTTCACAACAATCGTAATATCAATCTCTCTTTTAAAACAATAGGTTTCAAATGCTAATTTCATCAGACTAAGTCTATCAGAACTAGTAGGTATTGAATTCTTGAAACTTATTCTTCCACCCAAAACAGGACATACTATTTTCCTTCCTTTTGCATTATTTTCTATATATTCACAAAGGTCATACAACATTGAAAAATAGTCTCTAATATCTTCTAAAATCATCGTATCATTTTCATCAAGGCAAGCAATTTTAATTAGATAATATACAGAAGAATTATTTTGTATTGTTACAATTCGATTAGTCTCCATCCTTACATTTTCTAAATCAAGCACATTAATTCTACTAAGAAAGTGAGAATATACAGACTTTGGACTAATTTTAGTTTTATCAACCGTTAAATCATCATCGGTTGCAATAACTCGGATATAATCATTATATTTCGTCTTGAAAATATCATCATAATAAATTTTTAGATTTAGTTTTTGTGTATTACTCAAAAATTTATATCGATTCTTCTTGTAAATATATGCAATTATAAATGAAACTAACAAGATTAATATTTGATAAGTAATATATTTTCTAGGATCGTTTGGAATCAATGGCTGTAAAAATTGTATACCACCAAACCACGCTAATGTAATTGGTCCATACTCTTTAATTTTGCTAATCATAATACTCCTCTACATTTCTATAATAGTATTTTGGAGGATTCTGTTTCATATTTGAATTTAAATTATTTCGTCGTTTATTATTTATGTCATCAAATTCAATATCACAAATATCCACATGTGTATTTTTAGATCCTTTATGACTCGAAACCACACGCTTATACTCCTCTTTATAAGGAATAAAAATTTGAACTCCACCCAACTTAGAATAATTTGTTATACTCGTTACGGCCATCAAATCTCTAGAAAGACTTTCAGAAATTTGATAATAATATTTTATGTCTTTATTATTAGTAATTAGATGTATGATAGTTGGTTCTTCTTTAGAAATTTCGTATTTCAAATCGATTGAAGTCGCTTCATAACAATTTAAAAAAGCATGCTTACATCCTCTGAAGCTAAAAGTGTGATTAAATTCTTCTTTTGGAATGTACATTGTCCAATTAATATTCTTACCTTCAGGCCTACTCTGCCTAAATTTATCATATTCTTCCGGCGACGGATATATCTTCGGAATTAGTTGAATATGAGCATCTTTGTATTCAACACCTTTTATTGTTGTTTTTAGTGGAATAATAACAATAGTTAGATTTAAGACTCTTCCGTTAATTAATATAAAATCTAACCCACCTACTATCAGTGTTTTAGTCTTTACTGCATGCTTTACGACAGTAACAATATCTTCAATACTAATCCCTTGCTCTGGGAAAGAAATAATATCCGCATTATATTTATCTGATAAATTTAAAACAGTTACAATGTCAGAAAGAGAGGAGAGATTTTCTGATGTTTTAATAAACATTTCTAATCTTTTTTCATAAGAATAAAGATTTGCTTGAGCAAATCGAAGAGTTGATTTTTTTTCATAATCTTCTAAAAGTATATCCTCGTTTCCAATTTTTTTAGGATATCCATTATTTTTATTCCACTCTTTGAGTAAATCATTTAGTTTATTAAATTGATTAGATTCTATTTTAAACTTTTGAAACTCTTCCTCACCAATGTGCTCGAATATCTCGTATAGTTTTTTTAGTTGAATCTCGTAGTTAAGTAAATAATTATCATCTTGATATTTATATTTTGGTTTTCTGAAATTATCTTGTAAACTAACAATCAACTCTTTATCATTTTCAAAAAAACATTTTTTTAATAAGTCTTCATAATATTCTACAAAAGTACCTATCAATTCATCATTAATAGATTTAATATTCTCTAGTTTTTTGTAAAACATAGTTTTATCTCGAACTTTTCCATCTAATTTATGTAGATTTTGAGAAATTGTTTCTATCGCACATAACTGATACCAATAATCATATAGTTCTAAAAAAAATTCATCATCAACAAAATCATAAAAATATTTAATAAATTTTTTCGAAAGTTCGACATTTTTTTTATGATTTTCTTTTCTCATAGTTCCATAAATAGAATAAAAAATTGTTGAAATTATCCTACTTAGATGCTTTTTATCTTTGGATATTGTAAATAAATCTGATAATTTTGTAATATCTTTTGTCAAAATATATGCTTTATCAAACTCGTCTTCAAACTCTAGTGGATCAATAATCCTATGATTATCACTAGATAATCTTGAGGTTTCCTTTTCAAATTTTCTCAAATAATTTATATCATTCTTCTCACTTATAATAAAATATAGAGTCTTTTCAAAATTAAGATTTATATAAATATCCTTTTTCTTTAGCTTTTCTTTTATTCTATCCAATTCTCCTTCGATATCATTAACAATTTCATTTTTATTATCATTATTAATTTCTTTAACGATAACAAAAGATATATCATCAACATACCTTCCATACTGTATGGGATTGTGTCTAGATTTTATCTCTTTGTCTAACTCTTTAAGATAAATATTAATTAATACATTACTAGGAAAAAAACCTATAGGTAAAATTTTTTGATCTTTCTGAGAAGATGTTTTTTCTATGTACTCCGTGATAGTTTGTAAATCATTATATTTCTTTAAAACACTGAAAACATAAGCATTTAATCTGATTACACTTTCATCTACTTCGCTAGCCGTAAGTAACTTTTTAATTTTATCTTCTAGTTCTTTTATATTAATGGAGTAAAAACATTTACTGAGGTCTGTCTGTACTAATATACCCGTTTTATTATTTTCAATCAGAGTTTTCACTTCTTTAAAACTTGCATCTCTAAAATCAGAATAGGCTTCAAAATAAGGTTTAAAAATGGAATTTGTGTTTTGAGACACTCGATTTGCATATACATCATTAGATAATTGTCCATTATCTAATTCTCTACCTATAACTTCTACCCAAATTGCTCCTAATATCATTATTTTCAAATCAGAAAGTATGAAATAATTATATTCTATTTCACCATTTATCTTGTTTTCTGCAGTAAAACTGATAACATTTTTTTCTTGTTTACAGAGAGTATCATCATTTTTGTTATTCAATCCATTCTCAGAACGACTAATTTTTTTGAATAAGGGAACGGCATCGATAAAACAATTCCCTACATCAAATCGAGAATTTTTTATTTCATAATTAACATTTTCAATTTCCGCTTCTAAATATTCTCTAATTTTTAAAGAGTCTTTATCTGTATTACCAAACCATTTAACCCAGTTATACATATATCTTTTATTGTATCTTAATTCTGTTAAAATTTTGTTTGCTAAATATTTTTTGTTAACTAGAATATCTTTATTCATTTATCCTATAAAATCCCTTCACTTTTCATTATGAACTCAAAAGTCTCTAGCAACTTTCTTACAAAACTTATTATACTATTTAAGTGATTTTAGTTCAATAATTATTAGTCTATAGACTTAATGATTATATTCATAAACAAATTCATCGATATCTCATTTATCGAAAATCACTCTCTATAAGCTAAATAAAATTACATCAGTATTATAAAATGTAACGCTCAGCTCCTATATTATATTCTATCTTAATTATTATCTTTTATATAACTTATCAATCTTTTACTGACTATACAATAAATTTGAAAATTAGCAATTATTTCTTCATTAAAAAATAAGCCGCCTAATTGGGCGACTTAGTTTTATAGGGAGATTATTATGAAAAAGTTTTAGGAGTTTAAGTTAAGTTCCTCTTAACTTATGAACCTAGTATACCGTCCCTAACTTAAATTTTTCTTAAGTTTTTTGAGAAAGTCAGATTTTTCCATTTTTCTTGCCAATTTTTCTTGGAAAAGCGTTCTTGATAGAGCTTCATTCGGTCCTCATTATCTAGGAAATGAGGAGTTGGGGATACGTGAAAGTTAAAAATATCCTCTAAACCATAAGGCGCAAAGAGCTCCAAAGTTGCGTCTGCATGCAAACGGAGTCCTATCGCTGTACAGCGTTCGGGATACTTACTCATGGCATCACGAGAACTCGTGTAAAGCGCAGTGTGGGGACTGTGCAGATGCATATAGACCTGATTTTTCAACTCCCAATGATATTGAGGGGAATCTTCTCTCAGCTTTTTCTCTATGGATACTGTTTCCTCATAAGAAATATCTGGATCAAAGAAAATCACATCCACATCCGTCTCACGGTCAAAAGGCGATTTGTCTGACAAGAGATTCCAGATGAAATTTCTAACCGAACCCGCTGCCAACCACGAGTCTTTCAGATCAAGATCACGAATGATGGTCAGAATGGTCATCATATCTGGATTTTCTCTAAAAACCTCTAGAATTTCTTGTTCATTTTTCATTGTATTCATAACCTAAATGTTCATATGCCTTAGCAGTTGCCACCCGTCCAGAACGAGTTCGCATGATAAAGCCTTTTTGTATAAGGTAAGGTTCGTACATATCTTCGACTGTCTCACGCTCCTCGGCAATATTAACAGAAAGAGTTCCTAAACCAACTGGACCACCACCGTACATCTCAATCATGGTACGAAGGATTTTTTGGTCTACATAGTCCAAACCTTCATGGTCTACATCTAGCATGGTCAAAGCCTTATCGGTAATAACATCATCGATAACCCCATTTCCCATAATCTGGGCAAAGTCGCGCACGCGCTTGAGGAGACGATTGGCGATACGAGGAGTTCCACGACTGCGTAAGGCCAGCTCAGCAGCTGCCTCATGAGTGATTTCCATCTCAAAAATATCTGCCGTTCGTTCAACAATTTCCGTCAAGTCAGCACGGGCATAGTATTCCATATGACCTGTAATTCCAAAACGTGCCCGCAGAGGATTTGAGAGCATCCCCGCACGTGTCGTAGCCCCAATCAAGGTGAATGGTGGCAAGTCCAAATGAACACTGCGACTGCCCTCTCCAGCCCCAATCATGATGTCAATGTAGAAGTCCTCCATGGCACTATAAAGCACCTCTTCCACCGACATAGGCAAGCGATGAATCTCATCAATAAAGAGAACGTCTCCAGGCTCCAAATCATTCAAAATCGCTACCAGATCCCCCGCTTTTTCAATGACAGGACCTGATGTTTGCTTGAGATTGACACCCAATTCATTGGCAATAACAAAAGCCATGGTCGTTTTCCCCAAACCTGGAGGACCAAATAAAAGAACATGGTCCAGCGCCTCATCACGCATTTTTGCTGCCTCAATAAAGATTTGCAGCTGATCCTTGACCTTATCCTGACCGATATATTCACGTAAATACTGAGGACGGAGGGTACGTTCGACTAACTCCTCATCCCCCATGATTTCATTATCTAAAATTCTACTCATGTTCCTATTATAGCAAAAATCCAGCCTACAAACAAAAAAGCCACCTGATTGGGTGGCTTCTTTAGGGAGATTATTATGAAAAAGAAAAGTTTAGGATTTCATTAAATAAAGGGTACTCAATGAAAATCGAAATCAGACTAGGCAGATAGACGCAAGCATAACTATAGTTAGCTAAGTCGACTCTAACGAAGTATGGTGAGATTTTCGAAGAGTATTAGGAGGTCTTTATTTAATGATTATATAATACACAAGGAGACTTAAAATTCCCTTAATTTTTAAATCAATCACTAACAATTTTCTTTAACAGCTGTTTGACCTGCAATACGTCCAAAAGTAAAGATATCCGTAAGCGAATTTCCTCCTAGACGGTTACCTGCATGGAGTCCACCTGCGACTTCTCCGGCAGCATACAAACCAGGGATAATCTGCCCGTTTTCATTCAAAACGTGTGTTGAAGTATCAATCTTGAGTCCACCCATTGTATGGTGAACGGCTGGTTTTCTCGGTGTTGCGTAAAATGGCGCAACCTCACACTTGAGATCAAAACTACCTTTATTAAATTCAGGATCAAAACCTGCATCTACATAGGAATTGTAATTCTTAATCGTTTCCACTAGAACTTGTGGATTCACACCAATCTGAACCGCCAACTCTTCTATCGTATCTGCACGATAGAGAGTGCCTGCTTTGACTTGGGCATCGATTTTTTCTTGGCTAGTATTGTAGGCTGTTTCCTTGATACGTTCATCTGCGATTAGATAGAACAAGCCTCCATTATCAATCGCCGCTTGAGATAGCTTGTCTCGGCTACCGTACTCATCTACAAAGCGCTTCCCTTCAGTATTTACCATGATGAAGTTTGCTGGAGGAACTTGAAGTCCTGAGAAAAGAGCTCCTGTCACTGGATCGGATACTGGCATCATTTGACTAAAGCCCATACCCACTAAATCTGCACCTACACTTTGCCCTAAAAGAATACCATCTCCTGTTACAGCTGGTGTATTAGATGTAGCAATATCATCTGCAATTTCAGTCCAGTAGGTATTGTATTTTTGTAGCATCTTTGTATTGGCACCAAATCCTCCAGAAGCTAGAACAACGGCATCTGCATTGACAATGATGGTTTGACCATTTCGACCTTCTGCTCTGACACCCTTGACAGCCCCGTCTTTTACAAGCAATTCTTTAACTGGAGAATCTGTCAAAATCTTGCCACCATGTTCTAGAACATATTTTTGTAGGACAGATATAAAGGCATACCCCATTGGTTGAACCGGCTTATGGCCACGACGCCAAAGGGCTCCAACTGGCATTGTCACTTCGCTACGAACAAATTCAACGCCGATGTCTTCCAACCAACGAACAGACTCTAGGGCCCGTTCGGTTAAAACAGAAACCAAATCGTATTGGCCATGAATTTCATTCCCTTGTAAATCTTTTCGTTTCCCACCGATATAGGTTTGGATACGATAGAGCAAGGTAGAATCGAACAAATAGCTCGGGTCCTGCAAATACTGCTCAACCTCAACTTTCAAGGCTCTAAAGTCCTCTAGATATTCTGGATCAATCGTTGATTCATCTGTCGCAATCAATTCTTGAAGCGTATGTGCCTCACCTGGATGAGCTGCGAAGGTTCCTTGCCATGCTGGATCTGGTGCATTCATTGGACCACCTGCACGAACAGTATTTCCTCCAATTGCAGGAAATTTCTCAACAACAATTGGCTTCTTACCAGCTTGTAAGACTGCAGCCGCTGCAGCTAATCCAGCTCCTCCGCCTCCGACGATGACAACATCTGCCTGATAGGTCTTATCTTCTTTATCTAGGGCAGATGGCGCTTTTGAACGCTTCCGTAAAACATCTGGATTTGCACCGGCTTGTTTGACTGCACGCGCAACTCCATCTAAAACACCATTTGAAGTCACAGAAGCTCCTGACACCGCATCAACATTTAATGTTTGCCCCTCAATGATTTCTGCTGGAATACGGGTAAAGACGACATCTGCGATTCCTGAAGATTCTCCAGAAGAATCGATTTCGATTTTTTCAATACGGTCCTCAGAAACCGTTACATCCATCGGTAATTTACCATTATGGCCTTCAGTTGTAACATGGTAAGTCCCCGGTTCAAAGCGAACTTCTTCAGGAAGGTTTAGTTGGTTTGCAACGGATACAAAGCGAAGGAAGCGATAAAAACAACTATCTAGGAAATCAACGGTTCGCTCATCAATCAAATCTCCATTATCATCAAATGCTCGATGCGCTCGACCAAGTAAAAACTCACTACCTGGCATAACTGTTGCATTTACCCCAGGAGCATCCAAAATCTGACGAAGATGAAGTTGGGCTCGTGAAGAACCTTGAATATCGTAAGAAGCTCCGACAATCATTGTCGGCTTTCCGTCTAGCGGATGAATGTTAAAAGACAACCACTCGAGCAAGCTATTCAAACTTGATGGAATCGTATGATTGTGCTCGGGTGTCGAGATAATGACACCATCAGCTTTTGAAATAGCTTGATTAAACTTCTGAATAATAGGTGTATCTGTTTGATCATCTGTTTCATTGAACATTGGTACATCTGTTATCTCTAAAATCTCAATATCCGCTTTCTGAGCAAAATGTCTTTTCATAAATTGCAAGAGGTTGCGATTATAGGATTTTTTTGCATTAGTCCCAACAATAGCTACTAATTTCATGGATTGTTCTCCTTTCTTGAAATACCTATGCTTTCAACCATTCTTCCCAAATGAAAGATTTCTTACGATTTGTATCTTCTGGTTTGACTAAAGCTTTTGTTAATTCAACAAAATTTTGAAACTCTGAAAAATGTTCTTCTAGTTCTGCAACCTTTTCAGGATTGTTCAAATGACACTCATCATCTAGTACTTGCTCAGAATGACCTAGAAAGAACTCTGTACCAGGCATAACTCTCGCTTTAAGCTCCGGCGCATCTAAAATCTGACGTAAATGTGCCTGCGCTCTAGAGGTTCCTAGCAAACCGAGAGAAGCACCGACAATCATAGTTGGTTTGTTGACCAAAGCACGACTGGTATAAGCAATCCACTCCAAAGCAGAGGCCAAAGGTGCTGGTATCGTGTGGTCGTACTCAGGTGTTGAAATAATCACACCATCTGCGGCAAGAATTTTTTCTGAAAAAGCTTGAACTTCAGCTGGCGCTTGCTTGTCCTCAGGTTCGTTAAATGCTGGCAATTGTTTGATTTCCAATACCTCAATGTCGGCTTTATCCGAAAAGTGCTTTTGCATAAATTTCAAGAGTTTCCGATTGGTTGAGCGATCTGAATTGGTTCCAACGATAGCAACTAGTTTCATCTTGGTACCCCTTTTATTTATTTAATCTACTTTCATTATACTACTTTAGAAAATCTTGTAAATCCTTGATAATAAAGACCGTGTTATTCTATCAGATTATCGTACTTTAGTACAAGTTCGTGAAAAAATTAACAAAATATCTTCTTAAACTATTGACCAGCTTCCTTAACTATGATATAGTCTTGGTGAAAAAATATACATTTAAGGAGGATGTTTTTATGAAAGAGACATTCAATCGTTGGAGGATTTTAGTCGCGTCTACAGCCATTCTTCTTTGCACAGGTGCCGTCTATTCCTTTTCTGTTTTTGCCGGACCACTTAGCAGCTCAACAGGCTGGTCCATGTCTGATATTATGTTAGCATTTGCTATCAACTCTGCAATCGGCCCTATCCCCATGATTCTCGGAGGTTATTTAGTTGACAAAGGTTATGTAAAATGGACCATCGCCCTCGGCGCTCTTCTATTTGCTAGCGGATTTTACTTAACCGGCTATGCCAATTCACCAGCCATGCTTTATTTGACCTATGGATTAATGGCCGGGCTTGGTCAAGGTTTTGCCTATTCGGGTGCGCTCTCCAATTCACTTCGTCTCTTCCCTGATAAACGTGGCTTAGCCTCTGGAATTCTGACAGGCGGCATGGGATTTGCCGCAGTCATCGCTTCCCCAGTCGCGAGCAATCTCATTCAACAACAAGATGCCTTCTTTGCTTTTCGTACAATTGGGCTAGTCTATATTGTTGTTATCATCTGTGCAATTTTCTTTATCAAGGCAGCTCCAAGCGGCTACCAACCAGCAGGCTGGAAAGCTCCAGTACAAACTAAGCAAGGACCTACTAATAAAAACTGGAAACAAATGCTACAAAGTCCTCTGTTTTACATTATCATTAGCATGTTCTTTGTTGGCGCCTTTTCTGGTTTGATGATTGCCTCTCAAGCATCACCAATCGGTCAATCAATGTTTGGACTCTCTGCTGGTACTGCAGCTCTCTATGTCTCTCTTTATTCAATCGCAAACTCTAGTGGTCGTTTTATCTGGGGATCACTTTCTGATAAAATCGGTCGTTCAAAGACCTTATTGATTATTTATTCTGTCATTGTCCTAGCTTTATTCTCCCTAACTATCGTCCCTGGTCAACTCGGGTTTACCTTAGGAATTATTGGACTTGGTATCTGCTTTGGCGGTGTTATGGGGGTCTTCCCATCTATCGTCATGGAAAATTACGGTCCTGCAAATCAAGGAGTCAACTACGGTATCGTCTTCACTGGATATTCTTTAGCAGCATTTTTCGCTCCCAAAGTCGCAGTTCAAATGGCAATGGCTAATGATGGAAATTATAGTGTAGCTTTTTATGTTGCTATTGCTTTAGCCTTCATTGGACTTATGCTTACTATTTTTTATATGAAAAAGAAAGCTTAAAACTCGAAAACTTCCTAGATAAGGAAGTTTTTTTGGTATAATAAAAGTAGTAATAGAATATTGGGAGGATTTACCATGGCAGACCGTTCACGTTTCTTACGAGATAACCCATCTGACTTCCCATATGATTTTGAAAAACAAATCTTATCCAAAACATCTCCTGACACAATCTATCATTGTCATCCTGAGCTAGAGATTATTTATGTTACAAAGGGTTCTGCCATCGTTCATATCAACTCAGAACGCTTTGAAAGTCGTGAAGGAGATATTTTTCTTATCCAACCGACCTCTCTCCATGCTATCTATTCTCACAAAGATCAAGAACTATTTTCTACCAGCTTTCGGATTCATCTAGATTATCTTGGGAGAAGTCAAATTGACAGCTTTAGCCAACGCTATATCCAACCCCTCCACTCTGGTCACTTTTGCCTCACTCCTCAAATATCACCAGGCGATAAGGCCTATGATCAAATTCAATCCTGCCTTCTTTCCCTTTTTTCTATCCTTGAAGAAAAAGGCATATACTACGATCTACTCATAAAATCTAAACTATACGAATTGCTTCATCTTCTCTTTAAGTATAGATACGTTAATCGACACTATACAGATGATACCTACCAAAAATACCAAAAACTAAAAGAAGTGATTTGCTACCTTGAACAGCACTACTCAGAAGCCATTCATATTGAGCAACTGGCTGCAACATTTGGATATAGTAAAAATCACTTTATGAGTATTTTCAAGCAACATACTGGAGCCAGTTGTATGGACTACCTGCTCCAGTTACGTCTTGAGAAATCCTGTGAGAAACTCGTCCAAACCAACCTCAGTATTCAAGAAATTGCAAGCCAGGTCGGTTTCACCAACCTTTCAAACTTCAACCGTCAATTTAAGCAGCACTATTACCTAACACCTAGACAGTATCGAAATCAACAACTAAAAAAGAAAACATAATTCTTTCTCCTTAGTCTTTTCTAAGGAGTTTTTTCAAACAAAAAAGCCACCTGATTGGGTGGCCTCTTTAGGGAGATTATTATGAAAAAGAAAAGTTTAGGATTTCATTAAATAAAGTTAGGAGGTCTTTATTTAATGATTATATGATACAAGATGAATCTTAAAGCTAACTTAACTTTTTCTCTGATTTATCATTTTTTTAAAAAATTCTTTTCAAATGGAATTTTCCTCTCCAAGCCATAAAAAAGCCACCTGATTGGGTGACTTCTTTAGGAGATTATGATGAAAAAGAAAAGTTTGGGATTTCATTAAATAAAGTTAGGAGGTCTTTATCTAATAACTATATAATACACGAGGAGACTTAAACTTTACTTAAGAAAAAATATTTTTTTATCTTTTTCTATCCACCCAAATCATTCCTGTACAGTCATAAGTAGATAAGGTTTCAAATCCCAGAGATCGATAGAATCCCAAGGTTTTTTCTGTCTGATCGGTCACTAGTTGGACTTGATAGGCATCTTTGTAATCACCTAAAGCCTCTTTCATCAAGTCGCTACCAATCCCTTGGCGTTGATAGCTAGGCAAAACGATCAAATCCTGGACAAAAATCGATGAAAAACCATCTCCGACTAAACGGACCAAGCCCACCACAGCATCACCATCAAGTGCTAGATAAATCGCTAATGAGTGAGACAAGGCCTTCTCCAACATCTGAGGTTGATGTGTATAATTTGTCCATCCAACTGCCTGATAGAGATGCAAAACATCCTCTAGCTTGACGATTTCTTGCTTTCTAATAGTTATCATCCCAACACCTCTTAGAATTCTCTCAAGCTCTTGTACTGCCGTCCATTTTTATCAAAATTTTCAGGAGCCAACCATGTTTCCAAACGAGCTTTAACTTGAGGCCAGTCCTTATCAATCATAGCGAGCCAATCCGTATCCCTCGTGCGCCCCTTATAAACAACTGCCTGGCGGAAGGTGCCTTCATAGATAAAGCCCAAACGTTCCGCAGCTCGTCTTGATGGCAGATTTAGAGCATCGCATTTCCACTCATAGCGACGATAGTTAAGCTCTTCAAAAACATAGCGAGCTAGGAGATATTGAGCCTCTGTCCCTATACGTGTTCCCCTGAGTTCTGGAGAAAAAGTGACAGCTCCCACTTCTATTACTCGGTTATTCTGGTCAATGCGCATGAGAGAAAAAGTTCCCAAAGCCTTACCAGTTGCCTTGTCTATAATCACGTAGTAAAAACGGTCCTTACGAGCCAACATCTGATTTAAGACGGTAACCAGTTCCTCCATATCTGCCACTGGTTCCTGAAAGAGATAGGTCCACATCTCCCGAGGAGTATCCGGACCATAAACAGCTAATAAATCCTCCGCATGCTTTTCCACCGAAAGAGCCTCTATCCGAGCGTAGCGCCCTTCTAAGAAATCAATGGAAGGCAATTCACCTGGTGTATAACCTTCCATTGACTCACCAATTATCTGACCATATTCATTTACTGGCATTGTTTTTCTCCTTGTTTTACGCTAAAAATAATATATCATAATTTGCTCTATATGGAAACTGGTGCTCTCCTCAAACCTCATCCTCAACACTACATTAGTGATTTGTTTTCTTTCTTTTATCTTCTAAGGCTTGATTAATTCGTTGGGTGAGCTTGTGAGTTTGCCAGATCTGGTACAACCATATCAGTCCATAAATTAATAAGAAAAAGAACCAAAGCAAGGGACTCAACAATGCCGAACCCCAGCCAAAAAATAGGTAGGTCAATACTAAAATAGTAGCTGTCGCTAACAAATGAACTCCTACACGCATACTATAAGCAAGAAACTCTAGCCTTTCAAGGATTAAAGTCAATACCCCCATAATTCCACTCATCAAAAACAAAGCTAGAATATTTTTTGTCGTTGGTGCGGGATAGGTAATACCTGAATAAAACTGAGCCAATAACACCAAACTCAAATAAACAAAGGAGGCCGTACGCATTCCCGATACAAAATAAGCAATCAATCGCTTCATGATTTTCTCCTATAAACCTAGATAATCCATTAAGGACTTAACGTATTTCCGACTCACACTCGATTTGAGACCCCGAGTCATCTTAGCCATCATGTTCCCTGAAAAGCTATCCGATAATGACTCTAAATGGTCAATGTTTATAACTGAATGACGTGATATCTGTATAAAGTTACGTCGATTAATTCGATTCTGAAAGTTTGTTAATGTTTCCTTAGTTTTATAAATCCCATCTACCGTATAAATGGTCAACAAATTCTTATCGATATCTGCTAGAATAAGATCCTCAATTTTCACCATAACCAGATGATCATCCGTTCGAATAGGAATGACCACCTGATTGGTCGTTGAAAATTGTTCTAAATACTCCATGACCTCTCTTGCTTGGTCGGTTAACTGAGCTGCCTGAATTAAAATGTGTGGGTCTTTTTCTGAAAACTCTGTCTTCATTTCAAAACGAATCTTCATTTTCTCTCCAATACATCTTTATTTTCTCTTGCTAAACACTTTAACAAATAAAAGCCAAAGAAGAATAGCGATGAGACTGATAATAACCACTATAAAGTATGTTTCTTCCTTTGTCAATAGTTCTTGCCAGTTGATTTGGATTCCCATTTTTTCTTGAAATTCCTGTAACAGACTGTTATTTCCTGAAAATGCGATCTCTAATCGCTCTTTCATCAAGACTTGTCGATAGAGAGAAGCAATATAAGTTGCAGGGGTACACTTCATGATAATCTGTGCAAAATCAGGTAATACTCCAATGGGGATATAAGTTCCTACTAAAAATCCAGAGGCAGTTCCCACTATCGTTGCCAGTTTACCAAGGCTATCTACAGATTGAAAACGGTAAATCAAGAGAACATTTACCAAACTTGAAAGCAGACTGCTTAACAACATAATCAAAGCAATTTCCGGTAAATGGCTGATAACTGGGCTCTCTTTAAAATAAAAACTCATAACAGCATACATAAATATCTGCATGACAAAAGAAATAACAATACTACTGATCAGATAGGAGGCCTGTAAGCCCCAGTTGCCTAAATCTGTCAAGAAAAGATCTTGATTCACTTGATTTTCGCGATCCTGTACCATTTGTTTAAGAGCCGTAAAACTGGTTGTCATCCCAGTCACAGCCAAAGTCCCACCCATCAGCCAGTTGTTTAAAAGGTTCGTACTATTAGGGAGTTGGGACCAAGAATCTGTCAAATTCTTCTGCAAAAAAATGATATAAAGGAGGAAGGAAATCAATGCCCCCAATAATGAGAAAAATACTCCCGAACGATTACGAAAATATAAGATAAAATTCCGTTTTAATAAAGCTAGCATTAGCGGACCTCTCTTCCTGTAAGTGCAATAAAGGCATCATCCATAGTACCCGAACGAAACTCAAAAGAATCAATTTTTTCTCGAACTTTTGCCAAATATTCAATGGCCTCCTGTGACGTCCTTGGATAAAAAAGATATTCCATCTCATTTTCTTCCTCGACTGTCATTCCAGTCTGTAGCAATTTTTCTAGATCCTTCATTTCCTTAAAACGAATTTTTAGAATATTAGATGCATACTGACTTTTAATAGCAGTCGCAGAACCTTGCGCAATCACTTTCCCATGATCAACGATATAGATCTGATCCGCTTCATCCGCTTCATCCAGATAATGAGTCGTTAAGATAATAGTCATCCCTTCATCCTTTTGTAGTCGATACAGTAGATCCCAGATGGATTTGCGAGTTTGAATATCAAGACCTGTCGTTGGTTCATCCAAGAAAAGAATATCTGGTCGCGAAAGAAGAGCACGCGCAATATCAACCCGACGTTTTTGCCCACCTGACAAAGTCCCATATAGTTGTTTCTGGAAAGCAGTCAAACCCAGTTGATGAATCAAATCATCCACACGACTTGCCGCAATCTCCTTATATTGTTGAGCACGAATCGTGAGATTTTCCCTAACCGTCAACATCTCATCCAGTACACTAGCTTGAAAAACCACTCCGATTTTCGTATTTGGCGCATATCGAATCTGACCTTGTGTCGGCTTTTTCAAACCGATTAACATGGAAATGGTGGTTGATTTCCCTGCACCATTGGGTCCCAAAATAGCATTGAAACTTCCTTTTTCAAACTCTAACTGAATATCATCGACAGCCATATGATTGCCGTACCGTTTAGTCAAATGTTTAGTTTGTAAAATCATATTTTTTCCTCCTCTTAACCACACTAGTTTAACAAAAAGAATGAAAGAAAAATCGACTTTTGAGATAAGCAGTTAAAATGAAAGGCCAAGTGGTAAAATAATGGGGGTTAAATTAAAGTGGTGCAGGCTGCAACCGTTTTTCTACCATCGAATCACTAGAGGATGTTGAAAAACACTTATAACCATACATTATAATTTTAAACATACGCTATAAAAGAGATGTTTTATAGCATCCGGCAGAAAAATCCAGGAGTCAATAGTATTGTTCTCGCTAAACCAAACAATAAAAAATGAATCAGAAATCATGGCACGCACTCCCTTCTAGTAAAATGAAAATGCTGAATGGGGCAGGATTGAATTTGAAGCAAGCAAGTATGGTCCTGAATTTGAAACTGCCATTAACGATAAGTCTATCTATTAGGAAAGAAATCTTCAATACAAGCAAAAACAGCTCTTGTTATCCAAGAAGAGCTGTTCTATTTTATGAAAGAGAGAGTCACTAGTGCCCCTTGTGCTTCTCTCTACGTTTTTGCTGTTTGCGTTCAAATTTCTCTTGCTTGAGCAATTGCTTTTGGAGACTGGACTGTTGTTTTGAATGCTTTTTTCGTTCCTCATACTGCAACTGTAAAAGCTCTTGTGACTTAGAAGAAACTTTCTGCTTCACCTGTTTCTTTACAGCTCGCTGCAGACGCTTCGGATTCTTAATCTTCACATGCTGTTTGACTGTTGCCTCTGGACTAAAAGATAACCGAACAAACTGAGTCTGTAAAAGTTTCAAAATTTCATCCTCTTTTGGTTCCTGACCAAATGTCACTCGACAAACTTGATAAGTTCCCTCATACTCTTGTTCAAACAATCCATGCCAAAATCCATCTTCAAAATAAACTGTCAAGCCAATTGAAACGATTTCCACGACAGCACCTCCTTAAATCTATCCCTAAGAATGGACAACCAAGGAGGAAGGTTACTGATAGGCTTGCCTACGTCTGGACTACCAACCAGAACTGTGTTTTTATCTTAGTTGGGACTATTATAGCATAATCCAATTTAAAAATCCTCCAGATTCTACTCTGAAGGATTCCTATCTTATTTCACAACGATATTAACCAATTTATTAGGTACTGCAATCACCTTCACGATTTCCTTGCCATCAATCTCCACTTTGACTTTTTCGTCAGCCAGAGCAATTTCTTGCAATTCTTCACGTGAGAGGTCTTTAGCGACCATGAGTTTGGCACGGACTTTTCCTTTGATTTGGACGACGATTTCGATTTCGTCTTCAACCAATTTGCTTTCGTCCCAAGTTGGCCAAGCTACATAAGAGATGGACTCACCTGTTGCAGCAACTGTTTGCCAGAGTTCTTCTGCCAAGTGAGGTGCAAATGGGGCAATCAATTGGATAAAACCTTTGGCGTAGTCCACATAGAGTTTGTCTTCCTTGTTGGCAGCGTTGACAAAGACCATGAGTTGGGCAATGGCTGTGTTGAATTTCATGGATTCGATTTGCTCAGTGACAGATTTGACTGTTTCATTGTAGACCTTGTCAAGAGCACCATTATTTTCCGCGACAATTTCTTTACTTGTAATCAAACGGTAAACACGGTCAAGGAATTTACGGCTTCCTTCCAGACCTTCCTCAGACCAAGCGATGGAAGCGTCAAGTGGCCCCATGAACATTTCATAAACACGAAGGGTATCGGCACCATATTGTTCCACCACATCGTCTGGGTTAACAACGTTCTTGAGGGATTTAGACATCTTGGCTGGTGCTTGCTCCAACTCTTCTCCTGTTTCCACATGGAAGAAAGAACCGTCACGTTTTTCAACCTTATCAGTCGCTACAAGAGCTCCACGGTGGTCACGGTAGCTTGTTCCCAAAATCATTCCTTGGTTAAAGAGTTTTTGGAATGGTTCCTTAGTCGGAACAACACCGAGGTCATAGAGGAATTTGTGCCAGAAACGAGCGTAAAGCAAGTGAAGAACGGCATGCTCCGCACCACCTACGTAGATATCTACTGGCAACCATTGTTTGAGGAGGTCCTCATCAGCCAATTTCTCAGTATTGTGTGGATCGATATAGCGGAGGTAGTACCAACTTGAACCAGCCCATTGTGGCATGGTGTTGGTTTCACGACGACCTTTAACACCATCTTCACGCGTCACTTCAAGCCAGTCGGTCAAGTTAGCCAATGGGCTTTCCCCAGTACCTGAAGGGCGGATATCCTTGGTGACTGGCAAGACAAGTGGCAATTCACTTTCAGGAACAGCTGTTGAAGTCCCATCTTCCCAATGAATGATTGGGATTGGCTCACCCCAGTAACGTTGACGGCTAAAGAGCCAGTCGCGGAGACGGTAGGTAACCTTCTCTTGTCCACAACCTTTCTCTTCCAACCAAGCCACAATCTTAGCAATAGCCTCTTCTTTGTTAAGTCCATCTAGGAAGTCCGAATTGACATGAAGCCCATCTTCAGTATAAGCAGCTTCTGCCACATTACCACCTTCAAGCACTTCTACGATTGGAAGACCAAACTGTTTGGCAAATTCCCAGTCACGTTGGTCGTGGGCTGGCACAGCCATGACAGCACCTGTTCCATAACTTGCAAGAACATAGTCGGCAATCCAGATTGGGATTTCTTTACCATTGACAGGGTTGATAGCATAAGCTCCAGTCCAAACCCCTGTTTTTTCCTTGGCAAGGTCTGTACGAGCCAAGTCAGACTTGAGGCTGGCTTGGTGTTTATAGTCTGCAACTGCGTCAGCTTGCTCTGGACTTGTGATAGCGTCAACCAAGTCATGCTCAGGAGCCAAGACAGTGAAAGTCGCACCGAAAAGAGTGTCCGGACGAGTCGTAAAGACGGTGAATTCCTTGTCTGTTCCCTTAACTTTAAAGGTTACATTGGCACCAGTTGATTTACCAATCCAGTTGCGTTGCATATCCTTGATAGATTCTGGCCAATCCAACTCATCCAAGTCATTAAGCAATCGCTCTGCATAGGCCGTGATTTTAAGCATCCATTGACGCATCGGTTTGCGGACAACGGGATAGCCTCCACGCTCAGAGGTCCCGTCAGGAAGGACTTCTTCATTAGCGATGGCTGTTCCCAACTCTTCAACCCAGTTTACAGGGACTTCAGCTTCATAGGCCAAGCCTTTTTCGTAAAGCTTGGTGAAAATCCACTGCGTCCACTTGTAGTAGTTTGGATCTGTGGTGTTGACTTCACGATCCCAGTCGTAAGAGAATCCAAGCGCATTGATTTGGCGTTTGAAGTTGGCAATATTTTCCGCCGTAAATTCTGCTGGGTCATTCCCTGTATCCATAGCGTATTGCTCTGCAGGCAATCCAAAGGCATCCCAACCCATTGGGTGAAGAACATTGTAGCCTTGCGCACGTTTGTAACGGCTGAGAATATCCGTTGCTGTATAACCTTCTGGGTGTCCTACGTGCAATCCGGCTCCTGAAGGATAAGGGAACATGTCGAGAGCATAAAACTTCGGTTTTGAAGCATCTGTTCCTGTCTTAAATGTATGATGTTGGGCCCAATAGCCCTGCCACTTGGGCTCAATTTCTTTATGATTGTAAAAACTCATGCTATTTCTCCAATTTTATGATGTTACTATTATACCATTTTTGGGGGAATTTGAAAGTCGAGAAATGTTCTTTTAGACTTGGATAACAAGAAATACTGAGTCGCAAATCCACCTTATTTAACAGGAAAAAAATTAGCTCCTAATCGGAGCTAACTTCTATCAATTTTTTATTTCTCCCATCTTCTCACACCCTAGTTCTCGATAGCTACGGTCACCAACAACTTCTACGCTAAACTGACCGTCCTCATATTCAAGAATCGTCACGCTACCATTATCCAGACCATGCGGATGCATGCCATTGATCAGATAAACAATGGTACCAATCGTCATTCCATGGCTCACAACGAGGGCATTACCCCCACCTTGTTCTTCCATTTCTTTAGCAATCGCTTCAAAGCCTTCCTTGATTCGACCACTGAGTTTTTCCCAACCTTCAGCCCAGCCTGCAGTATCAACCTCTACCAAACCTTCTGCTAGTTCTGCATAGGACAACTGATGAACATGGTCTACATTGAAAATTCTCGGAATCAATCCCATAAAGAGGTCCCCATCATAGGCCCCATCAAAACTACCAAAGCACCACTCTCTGATGCGCTTGTCCATGCGGTAAGGGATTTTCCCCTGTAGTCCAAGTTCTTCTAGGATAATTCCCATGGTTTGAATAGTGCGACCTGAATCACTGGAATAAGCGCGGTCAAACTGCAAGCCAGACTCTCTCAAGCCAATTCCCAGTTCATGGATTCCCAACTCACCTTCTGCAGTCAGAGGTGTATCACTCCATCCTTGAGCACGTCCAATGGTGTTAAACATCGTTTTCCCATGACGGACCAAATACAATCTTACTTTAGACATTTTCTATCCTCCATTTTCTTCTATTATATCATGGATCAAAGAAATATTCGGCTTTCAAAAGCAAAGCCAACATTTGTAAATTATCCAAAAGAAAAGCTACCCTCATGGTAGCTTCCCTAGGAGATTATTATGAAAAAGTTTAGGATTTCTATTAAATAAAGTTAGGAGGTCTTTATTTAATGATTATAGTATACACAGTCATCCTTAAACTCAACTTAAATCCTCTCGCTTTTTTATTAATTTTTAAAACTATGGATTGGAGCTGGGATTTGCCCACCGCGAGAGATGAAATCAACAGACGAAGCCCCGTTGACCTTCATAACTGGAGCTGTCCCTAGCAAGCCTCCAAACTCAATCATATCGCCTTCTTTGCCCTTTGGAATAATACGGACGGCCGTTGTTTTCATGTTAATGACACCAATTGCCGCCTCATCCGCAATCATAGCTGCAATGGTTTCAGCAGGCGTATCTTCCGGAATGGCAATCATATCCAGCCCAACAGAACAGATAGCCGTCATGGCTTCTAGTTTCTCTAAATTCAGAGAGCCATCTTGTACCGCACCAATCATCCCCTCATCTTCAGAAACGGGGATAAAAGCACCTGACAAGCCACCGACTTGGTTACAAGCCATCACTCCGCCCTTCTTAACTTGGTCATTCAAAAGAGCGAGGGCAGCCGTCGTCCCATGCGTACCAACTGTTTCTAGGCCCATTTCCTCAAGGACACGAGCCACAGAATCGCCAACTGCAGGAGTTGGTGCCAAGCTTAGGTCGACAATCCCAAAGTCAACACCCAGTCTCTCGCTGGCCATTTGACCGACTAGCTGACCAATACGAGTAATCTTAAAGGCTGTTTTCTTGACCGTCTCAGCTACAACATCAAAACTCTGACCACGAACTTTCTCCAAGGCGCGTTTGACAACACCAGGACCTGAAACACCAACATTGATGATAACATCTGCTTCCCCAACACCATGGAAAGCCCCTGCCATAAAAGGATTGTCCTCAACAGCATTAGCAAATACGACCAACTTGGCCGCACCCATATCTGATAGCGCAGCTGTTTCCTTGATGATACGCCCCATATCAGCGACCGCAGTCATGTTGATACCTGACTTGGTCGAGCCAATGTTAACAGACGAACAAACCTTGTCTGTCTCAGCTAGAGCGCGCGGGATAGAATTGATGAGAATTTCATCACCTTTTTGATAACCCTTTTGTACCAAGGCAGAGAATCCACCAATAAAATCAACACCGATCTCCTTGGCAGCCTTGTCAAGAGCCTTTGCCAAAACAAGATAGTCCGTCGCATCAGTCGCTGCACCAATTAAAGAAATCGGAGTCACCGATACTCGTTTATTAACAATAGGAATCCCAAGTTCTGCAGCAATTTCGTCTCCTACAGCCACTAAATTTGCAGCTTTAGTGGTGATTTTTTGGTAAATCTTTTCAGCAGCACGTTCAATATCTGGATCAATACAATCCAAAAGGGAAATCCCCATGGTGATGGTTCTGATATCGAAGTTCTGCTCCTCGATCATGGCAATGGTTTCTGTAACTTGTCTAATATCCATAGCCACCTCCTAGATATTATACATAGCGTCAAAAATCGCCGCACTTTGAATATTTATTTTGACATTCAAGGTCTGACCGAAAGTTTCAAACTCATTTCGAAGATAAGTGAAATCCTGTTTTTCGTCACTAGAAACGACCGCCATCATAGTAAAGTATTCATCCAACACCGTCTGAGAAATATCGTCAATATTCAAACCCAACTCTGCAATCTTAGTAGACACGCCTGCAACGATCCCAGCCTTGTCCTTACCAACCACTGTAATAATAGCCTTCATCCTTATACCCCATTTCTACGATTTTTAGAAAACCTGAACGTTTTTGATTTTCTTTTTTCCTAGTATAGCATATTTCCATAGAAAATACTAAAAAACGCCTGCTTACGAAGTTGTTCTTAAGAAAAAAACAATTTCGTAAACAAGCGTCTACCCTATCAAATGATGATGAGTGTTCCCGCTAGGACATAAGTCCCAGCGGTAGACCAGAGCTAGACTAAGAGCACAAGACTCCATCATCATAACACTCAACAAAATTGATGATTTTATACTAATTCGATGATCGCCATTGGCGCAGCATCACCACGACGTGGTTCAGTTTTAAGGATACGAGTGTATCCACCGTTACGTTCAGCATAACGAGGTGCGATTTCTGAGAACAATTTTTGAAGTGCTGTAGTAGAAGTGTACTTATCAGTTGCTTCATCATAGTTTTCAGATGCGATTTCATTACGTACGAAAGCAGCTGCTTGACGACGTGCATGCAAATCACCACGTTTACCTAGAGTAATCATTTTTTCAACAGTTTTACGGATTTCTTTAGCACGAGCTTCAGTTGTCACGATTGATTCGTTGATCAAAAGGTCAGTTGTCAAATCGCGAAGCATTGCTTTACGTTGTGAGCTAGTGCGTCCTAGTTTACGGTAAGCCATGTATTCCTCCTTTATTTATCTTTTAATCCAAGACCCAAGTCAATGAGTTTGAGTTTCACTTCTTCCAAACTCTTGCGTCCAAGATTTCGTACCTTCATCATCTCTGCTTCAGATTTTTCTGTCAAATCATGCACAGTATTGATACCGGCACGTTTCAAACAGTTGTATGAACGCACAGACAAGTCCAGTTCCTCAATCGTACGATCCAAAATACGATCGTCAGATTCAGTATCAGCTTCTTTCATCACTTCAGTTGACTTAGCAATCTCAGTAAGATTTGTAAACAAATCAAGATGTTCTGTCAAGATACGCGCTGAAAGCCCTAAAGCATCTTCTGGAATAATTGTTCCATTAGTCAAGATTTCAAGGGTTAATTTGTCAAATCCATCATTGCTACCTACACGAGCAGGCTCTACTTGATAGTTGACTTTTGTAACTGGTGTATAAATAGAATCTACAGCAAGTGTTCCAACTGGTGCATTATCTTTTTTGTTTTCATCAGCAGGTACATATCCACGACCACTGTTAACAGTCATTGTCGCTTTTAGAGAAGAACCTTCACCGATTGTAAAGAGATAATGATCTGGATTTACAATCTCAATATCACTATCAGTCAAAATGTCTCCAGCTGTAATTTCAGCAGGACCTTCAACGTCAAGTTCAATGATTTTTTCGTCTTCAACGTATGATTTCACTGCAATCCCTTTAATGTTCAGAATGATTTGCATCACGTCTTCACGAACACCTGGGACTGTGTCAAACTCATGCAAGACACCTTCAATGTTGATAGATGTCACTGCTGCTCCTGGTAGAGAAGCTAGTAGTACACGACGAAGAGAGTTACCAAGAGTTGTACCGTAGCCACGTTCAAGTGGTTCGATTACAAACTTGCCATAATCTTTATTTTCATCAATTTTTGTTATATTTGGTTTTTCAAACTCAATCATTTAGTTACTCCCTCTTAAACGAAAAGCAGTGTAATGCGATGATTATACACGGCGACGTTTTGGAGGACGAGCACCATTGTGTGGCACTGGAGTCACATCACGAATTGCTGTTACTTCAAGACCAGCGGCAGCAAGCGCACGAATAGCTGACTCACGACCAGAACCTGGACCTTTTACAGTAACTTCAACTGATTTAAGACCGTGTTCTTGTGCAGATTTAGCAGCAGCTTCAGAAGCCATTTGAGCAGCGAATGGTGTAGATTTACGAGAACCTTTGAAACCAAGAGCACCAGCTGATGACCAAGCAATTGCATTACCATGCACATCAGTAATCATAACAATAGTGTTATTAAATGTAGCGTGAATATGAGCAATACCAGATTCGATATTCTTTTTCACACGACGTTTACGTGTTGGTTTAGCCAAGACTTTTACCTCCTATATTATTTTTTCTTACCAGCAATCGCAACAGCTTTACCTTTACGAGTGCGAGCGTTGTTTTTGGTGTTTTGTCCACGGACAGGAAGTCCACGACGGTGACGAATACCACGGTAAGAACCGATTTCCATCAAACGTTTGATGTTCAAGTTTACTTCACGACGAAGGTCACCTTCAACTTTGATTGCATCCACTTCACGACGGATAGCATCTTCTTGATCTGACGTAAGGTCACGTACACGAACATCTTCTGAAATTCCAGCAGCAGCCAAAATTTTCTTAGATGTTGCAAGTCCGATACCATAAACGTAAGTTAATGAGATTACTACGCGTTTGTCATTTGGAATGTCAACTCCAGCAATACGAGCCATGTTTTCTCCTTTCTATCTTATCCTTGACGTTGTTTGTGTTTTGGATTTGCTGGGCAAATTACCATAACACGACCATTACGACGAATTACTTTACAGTATTCGCAAATTGGTTTGACCGATGGTCTTACTTTCATTTCTTATCCCTCCAAGTTTTTCGATTATTTAAAGCGGTAAGTGATACGTCCACGTGTCAAGTCATATGGACTCATCTCGACAGTAACACGATCTCCCGCTAAAATACGAATATAGTTTTTACGAATTTTACCAGAAACTGTTGCTAAAATCTGATGTCCATTTTCAAGTTCAACCGTAAACATTGCGTTAGGCATTGTATCGACTACTTTGCCTTCAACTTCAATCACATCGTCTTTTGCCACGCAAAAGCACCTCCATAAATTTCGATTCGATGCCTCTGAAAACAGAGACAACAATTATAAGTCAGACTATCTCAGTATAACATTTGTAGCGATTTTTTGCAAGTGTGAAAAACGCTTTATTTCAAATTTGTCAATACTTTTTCGATGTCTTTGAACACATCATTGATATCTTGATTTCCTTCGATATCGTGGACCAAACCTTTGGCACGGTAGTGAGCAATGATTGGTTCACCTTGTGCGATATTGACATCCAAACGACGCTTCACTGTCTCGGGTTTGTCATCTTCACGTTGGTAATAATCTTCTTCCTTATAATCAACTGGTGGGTTGAAAACTTTGTGGAAGGTTTCACCTGTTTCGCGGTGGATGATACGGCCACTCAAACGTTCCAAGAGACAATCTGGGTTCACTTCGATATTGATCACACCTTCTAGTTCGATACCAAGTTCAGCCAATGTTTTGTCCAAGGCATGAGCTTGTTCAATCGTACGTGGGTAACCATCCAACAAGAAACCTGTTTCTTTGATGTCGTTCTGAGAAAGGCGTTCTTTAACAATTCCATTTGTAACTTCATCCGGAACCAACTCACCTTTGTCAATATATGACTTCGCAAGTACACCCATTTCAGTTTGATTTGCCATAGCAGCACGGAACATATCTCCAGTTGAAATGTGTGCCACGTGGAATTGCTCCACAATTTTTGCTGCTTGCGTTCCCTTACCTGCTCCAGGTAAGCCCATAATCAAAAGATTCATGATAGGATCTCCTTATTTTGTATTTAAATAGAAGCAGAAATTTGTTTCAACCCCTATTTAAAAACAAAATAGAAGAGGGGAGACGAAAATCTCTCTGATAGATAGATCTTCATACTCCACTCTCTAAGCAAAAGTAATTTTGCTTTTATTCTGTTTTATCCATGAAACCAACATACTTACGTTTCAATAGGTAACCTTCTAGCTGTTTGATTCCTTCAATACCTGTTGAGATAATGATCAAAAGACTAGTTCCCCCAAAAGCAACAGCTTCTGAAAGACCAAAGACATCTTTTGCCACAATCGGCAAGATTGAAATCACACCTAGGAAGATCGATCCGACAGTCGCAAGGCGACGAAGAAGTTTCGACATGAACTCTTCAGTACCCTTACCAGGACGGACACCATGAATGTAGGCTCCACTCTTTTGTAAGTTTTCTGCTGCTTTCTCTGGATTGATCTGTACAAATGTATAGAAGAATGTAAAGAGAATGATCAACAAGGCATACATGGCAACACCTGTCGGAGATGTTGTAGATAACATTTCCTGTGCTGTACGTACCCAAGCCCAATCATGACCTGTAGCACTCAAAAACTGAAGAATGGCTGCAGGTGCTGCTGTAATGGAACTTGCAAAGATAACTGGGATAACCCCCGCTGGGTTTACCTTCAATGGAAGGTATGAGCTTGATGGGGCTCCTTGAGCAACTTTTGTATATTGGATTGGAATTTTATATTCTGCCTGTTGAACATAGGTTGTAAAGTATACAATCAACAAGACAGCGATAATCAAAATAACGACAAAGATAATAGATGAAGTCAAACGGCTACTTGGAATATTGACGAAGTAGTCAACATAGATTCCTTTAATCATTTCAGGGATTGAAGCAACAATACCTGCAAAGATGATCATAGAAACACCGTTTCCGTATCCCTTATCTGTAATTTGTTCCCCGAGCCACGTTACAATCATACTACCTGCTGTAAGGATAATACCAATGGTAACAAAAACCTGTGGAGTTAACGCTGTCGTTAATAATTTCGCTCCAGATAGAGTATTAAATCCTGCTGTAATCCCGATAGATTGAACAAATGCAAGTACAAGTGCAATATAACGAGTAGCCTGATTTAGTTTTCTCCGTCCTACTTCCCCTTGTTTGCCCCATTCTACAAACTTCGGTAAAATATCCATTTGTAGCAATTGAACAACGATGGAAGCAGTGATATACGGACTTACTCCGAGTGCGAAAACGGAGAAGTTCTTCATGGCATTCCCTGAAACAAGACTAAGCATGTTCAAGAAAGATAAACCACTGAGAGCTTCTAAACTTTTTGCATTCACACCTGGAACAGTAATACTTGTCCCAATACGGAAAACAAGAATGATAAAAATTGTAAAAAGAATTTTTGATCGAACTTGTTTAACCTTGAGCGCTTCTTTTAGTAATTTAAAAAACATGGGTCACCTCTCTTAGATGACTTCTACAGAACCACCTTTAGCAGTGATAGCTTCCTCAGCTGATTTAGAGAATTTAGCTGCTTTCACAGTCAATTTCTTAGTCAACTCACCGTTACCAAGAATTTTAACTCCTGATTTTTCAGCTTTCACAATTCCTGCTTCGATAAGTACAACTGGAGTTACTTCTGCACCGTCTTCAAAGACGTTCAATTGGTCAAGGTTTACAATTGCATATTCTTTAGCGTTGATATTAGTGAATCCACGTTTTGGAAGACGACGGAACAATGGAGTTTGTCCACCTTCAAAACCAAGGCGAACTCCGCCACCGCTACGAGCTTTTTGACCTTTTTGACCGCGACCAGATGTTTTACCGTTACCTGATGAAGTACCACGACCAACACGGTTACGTACTTTACGAGAACCTTCTGCAGGTTTCAATTCATGAAGTTTCATTATATTTTCTCCTCTTTTGTAAAATGCTAGCGCCGATAAGAGAGAAAAGGTTGTCTCCCTTATCAACTCGCCTATACATGGTCATCTTAGATGACTATACCTAGTTTTAGGGGATGAGTATTGCCACATCCCCTAAAAATTCATTAGTTTACTTCTTCAACTGTTACCAAGTGAGATACTGCAGTGATCATACCACGGATAGCAGCGTTGTCTTCTTTGATAACAGAGCTGTTCAATTTGCCAAGTCCAAGTGCTACAACAGTTTTACGTTGTGATGGAATGCGTCCGATTGGAGACTTAGTCAAAGTAATTTTAATTTGAGCCATTTTATCCCCTTTCTTATGCCAAATCAGAAACTGAAATACCACGAAGGGCAGCAACTTCTTCAGCGCGTTTCAATTGTTTCAAACCTTCAACAGTTGCGCGAACAATGTTGATTGGAGTGTTAGAACCAAGTGATTTAGATGTAATATCTGCCACACCTGCCAATTCCACAACGGCACGAACTGCACCACCAGCGGCAACCCCAGAACCTTCTACAGCAGGTTTCAACAATACTTTAGCTCCACCGAATTCTGAAAGAACTTCGTGTGGGATTGTTGTCCCAACCATAGGAACTTCAATCAAGTTTTTCTTAGCATCTTCTACTGCTTTGCGGATTGCTTCTGGAACTTCTTGAGCTTTACCAGTACCAAATCCTACGCGACCGTTGTGGTCACCAACAACAACAAGAGCTGCGAAACGAAGACGACGTCCACCTTTAACAACTTTTGTAACACGGTTGACAGCAACTACGCGTTCTTCTAATTCAACTGCATTGTCTTTAAATGCCATTTTCTAGTGTCCTCCTATTAGAATTTCAATCCGTTTTCACGAGCTGCATCAGCCAAAGCTTTCACACGTCCGTGATATAGATATCCACCGCGGTCGAACACCACTTCTGAAATACCTTTAGCGTTTGCACGTTCTGCAACGAGTTTACCGACAGTAACGGCTTGTTCAGTTTTAGTTCCTTTTGAAACTTCTTTGTCAAGAGTTGAAGCACTTGCGAGCGTTACACCCGCTACGTCATCAATCACTTGAGCGTAGATGCCTGTATTAGAACGGAATACGTTCAAACGTGGGCGATCAGCAGTTCCAGAGAGTTTTCCGCGAACGCGACGGTGGCGTTTTTGGCGGAGTTTGTTTTTATCTGGTTTAGAAATCACAGTTTTCACCTCTTTAGTTTTAAATCGTGTGCTATGCACTAAGTTGGAAAATAGGTTGGTGGTTAAAAATCAACCACTCAACATTATTTACCTGTTTTACCTTCTTTACGTCGAACGAATTCACCAACGTAACGGATACCTTTACCTTTATATGGTTCTGGTGAACGAAGGCTACGTACGTAAGCAGCTGTTTGACCAACTACTTCTTTTGAAATTCCGCTAACAACGATTGTTGTTGGGTTTGGAAGTTCAAAAGTAATTCCTTCTGGAGCTTCAACTTCGTCTGGATGAGATTTACCAACAGCCAAAACAAGTTTAGATCCTTGAAGTTGTGCACGGTAACCAACCCCGCGCATTTCAAGTTCTTTCTTGAATCCTTCTGATACACCAACAACCATGTTGTTCAAAAGGGCACGAGTAGTTCCGTGGATTGTTTTCATTTCTTTTGAATCGTTTGGACGGTGAAGAGTTACTTCAGTACCTTCCACACGAATTTCAATATCTTTTGAGAACTCACGAGTAAGTTCTCCTTTAGGTCCTTTTACAGTTACAACGTTGTCATTGTTAGTGATTTCAACACCAGCAGGCAACACGATAACTTTATTACCAATACGTGACATATTTTTATTCTCCTGTTAAATTGTCAGGCCATAACGGCCAGTTTTCACGGGGTTAAAGATACTTATTGAGTTCAATAGCTAAATTGAACACGCTCTAAGAACTGTGCAAAATAGATAAGTTGGCTTGTTTGTAAACAAACTTCTCCAACTTCCTAATTTTGCTTTGTTCTTTACGAGCTTTGTATCTTGATTTTACCAAACGTAAGCGATAACCTCACCACCAACGTTCTTTTGGCGAGCTTCTTTATCAGTAAGCAAACCTTCAGAAGTTGAAAGGATAGCAATTCCAAGTCCGTTAAGAACTTTTGGAAGATCTTCACGTTTTTTGTAGACACGAAGTCCTGGTTTAGAAACACGTTTCAAGTTAGTGATAACTTTTTCACCGTTTGGTCCGTATTTAAGGAATACACGGATGATGCCTTGTTTGTCATCTTCGATGATTTCTACGTTCTTAACAAAACCTTCGCGTTTAAGGATTTCAGCAATCCCTTTTTTGATGTTTGATGCAGGTACTTCAAGTACTTCGTGTTTCGCTTGGTTAGCGTTACGAATACGAGTTAGGAAGTCTGCGATTGGGTCAGTCATAACCATTTTGTTTTTCTCCTCTTACTAGTAGTTTGCAAGTTGCACTTGCTAGTTAATACATGATACAAAGAGCGTAAAAGCAAGAGCAAAAATAGGCAATTTGATGCAGGAGCGATGCTCCAAAGAAAATTGGTCTTTTTTGCCAAAGCTGTAGCTCGTGTTCAAATTGGCAAGTCCAACTGAACCCGTGCTAAACTCTGTGTGAAAAAGATAAACTTTCCTAGAAACTTCAGTTTCTTCGTCAAGTTTCCTATTTTCACTTGGAGTTTTGATGCCCTTGATATCTTAAATTACCAAGATGCTTTTGTTACACCAGGAATTTGTCCTTTGTAAGCTAATTCACGGAAGCAAACACGGCAAAGTTTAAATTTGCGGTAAACTGAATGTGGACGACCACATTTTTCACAACGAGTATAAGCTTGAGTAGAGAACTTCGCTGGACGTTTGTTCTTAGCAATCATTGATTTTTTAGCCATTAGATTTACCTCCTATATTATTTTGCAAAAGGCATTCCAAGGCCTGTAAGCAATGCACGTGACTCTTCGTCAGTGTTAGCAGTTGTTACGATAACGATGTCAAGACCACGAGTTTTGTCAACGTCATCAAAGTTGATTTCTGGGAAGATCAATTGTTCTTTCACACCAAGAGTGTAGTTTCCGCGTCCATCAAATGATTTTGTTGGAACACCGTGGAAGTCACGCACACGTGGAAGTGAAACTGAAACCAATTTGTCCAAGAATTCGTACATACGTTCACCACGAAGGGTAACTTTTGCACCGATCGCTACACCTTCACGAAGACGGAAGCCGGCGATTGATTTTTTAGCTTTAGTGATAAGTGGTTTTTGACCTGAGATAAGTGCCAATTCTTCAGCAGCTTTTTCAAGACTTTTAGCGTTTGATACAGCTTCACCAACACCCATGTTCAAAACGATCTTATCTACTTTAGGCACAGCCATCACTGATGAGTAGTTGAATTGTTCTGTCAAAGCAGGAACTACTTCATTAAGATATTTTTCTTTTAAACGATTTGCCATTATACTTCTCCTTTCCTTCGTGATTAATCAAGCACTTCGCCTGATTTTTTGTTGTAGCGAACTTTTTTACCGTCTACAAATTTGTAACCAACACGACCAGCTACACCATTTTTGTCCAATACTTGAACGTTTGATACGTGGATAGCTGCTTCTTTCTCGATGATACCACCTTGAGGAAGTTCGTTAGTTGGACGTTGGTGTTTCTTAACGATGTTAACACCTTCAACGACAACTTTGTTTACTTTTGGAAGGGCAGTAAGGACAACAGCTTCTGTTCCCTTATCTTTACCAGCGATTACGCGAACTTTGTCGCCTTTTTTTACAAACATTAGGTTTCTCCTTGATTTTTCTTACGCCCATAAGGGCACCCTGGAAAGTAATCCAGGGGACTAGTTTGTTTCTAAAAATTAAAGTACTTCTGGAGCAAGTGACACGATCTTCATGAAGCCACCTTCACGCAATTCGCGTGCAACTGGGCCAAAGATACGTGTTCCGCGAGGAGTTTTGTCTTCACGGATGATAACTGCTGCGTTTTCGTCAAATTTGATGTATGAACCATCAGCACGACGAGCACCTGATTTAGTACGAACGATAACAGCTTTTACAACGTCACCTTTTTTAACCGCACCACCAGGAGTAGCTTGTTTTACAGATGCCACGATAACATCACCGATGTTTGCAAATTTACGTCCTGAACCACCAAGAACCTTGATAGTCAAGATTTCGCGAGCACCGCTGTTGTCTGCGACTTTCAAACGAGTTTCTGTTTGAATCATTTCAGTTTTCTCCTTTCAGGTTTGATTAGATGATGACCGCTTCTTCAACAACTTCTACAAGACGGAAACGTTTTGTAGCTGAAAGCGGACGAGTTTCCATGATACGTACGATATCGCCTTCTTTGGCAACATTGTTTTCATCATGTGCTTTGTATTTCTTAGAGTAGTTAATACGTTTACCATAGACTGGGTGGTTACGTTTTGTTTCAACTACAACTGTGATTGTCTTGTCCATTTTGTCAGATACAACACGTCCAACAAGAACTTTACGATTATTGCGTTCCATTGAAATTTCTCCTTCCCTAGTCTATTATTTCGCTTCAGATTGAACTGTTTTGATACGAGCGATTTGTTTTTTAACTTCTTTCAAGCGAGCTGTTTGTTCCAATTGACCAGTAGCAACTTGGAAACGAAGTTCAAACAATTCTTTTTTCAATTCGTTTTCGCGCTTCGCGAGTTCTTCTTGAGAAAGACCACGAAGTTCTTTAACAAATTCTTTTACTTCATTAAGTTTCATGCCTTCTCCTTATTCTGCTTCACGTTTTACGAATTTACATTTAACTGGCAATTTGTGGCTTGCAAGACGAAGCGCTTCGCGAGCAATCTCTTCAGATACACCAGCGATTTCGAACATCACTTTACCACGTTTAACTGGTGCTACCCAACCTTCAGGCGCCCCTTTACCAGATCCCATACGCACACCGATAGCTTTAGCAGTGTATGATTTGTGTGGGAAGATTTTAATCCAAACTTTACCACCACGTTTCATGTAACGAGTCATGGCGATACGAGCAGCTTCGATTTGGCGGTTAGTGATCCAGTGGCTAGTTGTAGCTTGAAGACCGTATTCACCGAATGCTACTTCTTTTCCACCTTTTGCTTCACCGCGCATTTTTCCACGGAATTCACGACGGTGTTTAACACGTTTAGGTACTAACATTGGTTATTTACCTCCTTTAGTGTTTTTACGAGCTGGAAGAACTTCACCACGGTAGATCCATACTTTAACACCAAGTTTACCGTATGTAGTATCTGCTTCTTCCCAAGCGTAATCGATATCTGCACGAAGTGTGTGAAGTGGAACAGTTCCTTCAGAGTATCCTTCAGCACGAGCGATATCTGCACCGTTCAAACGACCTGATACTTGAGTTTTGATTCCTTTAGCTCCAGCACGCATTGCACGTTGGATTGCTTGTTTTTGTGCACGACGGAAAGCGACACGTTGCTCCAATTGACGAGCAATTCCTTCACCTACAAGGTGAGCATCCAAATCAGGTTGTTTGATTTCGATGATGTTGATGTGTACTTGTTTTCCAGTCAATTTGTTAAGTTTTGCACGGAGTGCATCAACGTTAGCACCACCTTTACCGATAACCATACCTGGTTTAGCAGTGTGAAGTGAAACGTTAACTTTGTTTACTGCGCGTTCAATTTCGATAGTTGAAACTGCTGCGTCAGCAAGTTCTTTTTGAACGAATTTACGGATTGCAAGATCTTCATGAAGGTAATCCGCGTATTCTTTTTCAGCATACCATTTGGCATCCCAATCACGGATGATGCCGACACGCATACCAATTGGATGTACTTTTTGACCCACGATGTTACCTCCTTATTTTTCTGCAACAGCCACAGTGATGTGAGCTGTACGTTTGTTGATTGGTGAAGCTGAACCTTTCGCACGTGGACGGAAACGTTTCATAGTTGGTCCTTCGTTTGCGAATGCTTCAGATACTACCAAGTTAGCTTTGTCCAAACCAAAGTTGTTTTCAGCGTTAGCTACAGCTGAATTCAAGACTTTCAAGATGATTTCAGCAGCTTTGTTTGGTGTGAATGTCAAGATTGCAATAGCATCGGCTACGCTTTTACCACGGATGTTGTCAAGAACAAGACGTGATTTACGAGGTGAAACACGTACTGTACGAGCCATTGCTTTAGCTGAAGTAATTTCTGCCATTTATGTTCTCCTTATTTTCTACGTGTTTTCTTGTCGTCTGCAGCGTGACCTTTGTAAGTACGAGTTGGTGCAAATTCACCAAGTTTGTGACCTACCATGTCTTCTTGGATGTAAACAGGTACGTGTTTACGTCCGTCATAAACTGCAATAGTGTAACCAATGAAACTTGGGAAGATCGTTGAACGACGTGACCAAGTTTTGATAACTTTTTTCTTTTCGTCGTTAGCCTGAGCTTCAACTTTTTTCATCAAATGCTCATCGACGAAAGGTCCTTTTTTAAGACTGCGTCCCATTTTTATTTTTTCTCCTTTAAATGTAGTACCACAGCGGCTTGCGCTCACATGGAGCGCTACCGAGCTGGCGGATTTCCTAGTTGCTTAGGCGACTAGTTTACTATTATTTCTCGTTGCGACGACGAACGATAAGTTTGTCAGATTTCGCTTTCTTGTTACGAGTTTTAAGACCAAGAGCAGGTTTGCCCCATGGAGTAGATGGCGCTTTACGACCAACTGGTGCTTTACCTTCACCACCACCGTGTGGGTGATCGTTAGGATTCATTACAGAACCACGAACTGTTGGGCGGATACCTTTCCAACGGCTACGTCCTGCTTTACCAAGGTTTACAAGTCCATGTTGTTCGTTTCCGACAACACCAACTGTAGCACGACAAGTTCCAAGAATCATACGAACTTCGCCAGATTGAAGACGAACAAGAACGTATTTACCTTCTTGACCCAATACTTGGGCAGAAGCACCAGCAGCACGTACCAATTCTCCACCACGACCTGGTTTCAATTCGATGTTGTGGATCAAAGTACCAACTGGGATGTTAGCAAGTGGAAGAGCATTTCCGACTTTGATATCTGCTTCAGGACCTGAAACGATACGTTGACCAACTTCAAGACCTTTTGGAGCGATGATGTATGCTTTCACACCGTCAGTGTAGTGTACAAGAGCGATGTTTGCAGAACGGTTTGGATCGTACTCGATAGTTTTAACAACTGCTTCAACGTTGTCTTTGTTACGTTTGAAGTCAACCAAACGGTAGAAACGTTTGTGTCCACCACCTTGGTGACGAACAGTGATACGACCGTTGTTGTTACGACCAGCCTTGCTCTTCAAAGCAACAAGCAATGATTTTTCAGGAGTGCTTGTTGTGATTTCAGCGAAATCCAAAGAAGTCATATTACGGCGACCGTTTGTTGTTGGTTTATAAACACGAATTCCCACGATATTTCCTCCTTAGATTATTCAGCTTCAGCAGCGAACAACTCGATTGCTTTTGAATCAGCTGTAAGTGTGATGATAGCTTTTTTAGTTTTGTTAGTAAAACCAGTGTAACGTCCAACACGTTTTGCTTTTGGTTTTACGTTGATTGTGTTAACGTTGGCAACTTTAACACCTTCGAAAGCAGCTTCAACAGCTTGCTTGATCAAAAGTTTGTGTGCACGAGTGTCAACTTCAAATACATATTTTCCTGCTTCAAGTTGAGCCATTGAGCTTTCAGTGATGACAGGTTTTTTGATAACATCATACAAATTCATTATGCAAGAACCTCCTCGATTTTAGAGATAGCTGCTTGTGTGACAAGAAGTTTGTCGCTATTTGCGATGTCAAGAACACTTGCAGTTGTAGCAGTTGCAACTTTCACGTTTGGAAGGTTACGAGCTGAAAGAGCTGCGAATTCATTTCCTTCTTCAAGGATAACAAGAACTTTGGAATCGATGCTCAATGCTGCAAGAACTTTTGCAAATTCAGCAGTTTTTGGAGCTGTAAATGAAAGAGCGTCTACAGCTACGAATTTGTTTTCAGCAACTTTTTCAGAGTAAACTGATTTAAGAGCTAGGCGACGAACTTTTTGTGGAAGTTTGTAGCCGTATGAACGTGGAGTTGGTCCGAAGACAACACCACCACCACGCCATTGTGGTGAGCGGATAGAACCTTGACGAGCACGTCCAGTTCCTTTTTGACGCCATGGTTTGCGTCCACCACCTGATACTGCAGAGCGGTTTTTAACAGCGTGTGTTCCTTGACGAAGGCTTGCGCGTTGGCTGATGATCACATCAAACACAACTGATTCATTTGGTTCAATACCAAATACTGCATCGTTAAGAACAACTTGGCCAGCTTCTTTACCAGTTTGGTCAAATAATGTTACGTTTGCCATTGTGACTGATTTCCCCTTTCTTTATTATTTACCAGCTTTAACTGCTGATTTGATAGTGATAAGAGATTTCTTAGCACCTGGTACGTTACCTTTGATAAGGATAACGTTCTTTTCTGGAACAACTTGTACAACTTCAAGGTTTTGAATTGTTACGCGGTCGCCACCCATGCGTCCTGCAAGGTTTTTACCTTTGAATACGCGGTTAGGTGCAACAGGTCCCATAGAACCTGGACGACGGTGGTAACGAGAACCGTGAGCCATTGGTCCACGTGATTGTCCGTGGCGTTTGATGACACCTTGGAAACCTTTACCTTTAGAAGTACCAGTTACGTCAACAACGTCTCCAGCTGCGAATGTTTCAACTGTAATTTCAGCACCAACTTCCAAGCCTTCAACGTTTTTGAATTCACGAATGAAGCGCTTAGGAGCCGTGTTAGCTTTCGCTACATGTCCTTTAGCAGGTTTGTTGCTCAATACTTCGCGTTTGTCATCGAAACCAACTTGGATAGCGTTGTATCCGTCTGTTTCAACAGTTTTAACTTGAAGAACAACGTTTGGAGTTGCTTCAATAACTGTTACAGGGATCAATTCGCCAGCTTCAGTGAAGATTTGAGTCATTCCCACTTTTTTCCCTAAGATTCCTTTTGTCATGAGAAAATAGTTCCTTTTCTATATTTTTTATTCAAAAAGTTTTTAACGAGCGTTTTTTATGCTCAAGTCTAAGATACAAAGGGCGTCAAACTCAAAGTGAAAATAGGAAACTGACGCAGTGTCTAACAGACACTAGGAAGTTTATCTTTTTCACACCGAGTTTAGCCCGTGTTCAATTAAATTGAAACACCAGCCTCTGCTCTTTTATATTTTAGATTAAAGTTTGATTTCTACGTTTACACCACTTGGAAGATCCAATTTCATCAAAGCATCAACTGTTTTTTGAGTTGGGTTAACGATATCGATCAAACGTTTGTGTGTACGCATTTCAAATTGTTCGCGAGAGTCTTTGTATTTGTGAGTCGCACGAATAATTGTGTAGAGGCTACGCTCAGTTGGAAGTGGGATTGGACCCGCAACTTGTGCACCTGTACGAGTAGCTGATTCTACGATTTTTGCAGCCGCTGTGTCAAGCGTACGGTGTTCGTAAGCTTTCAAACGGATACGGATTTTTTTGTTTGCCATCTTTTTCTCCTTTTCGTCTATTTAAGATAATAGGCTAGCTCCACAAGAAAACCGACGCGCGTTGCGTGGCAATGCAACCGAGCGTGTCGCAACCTCTTGCATCAAAGCTAAGGCTGTAATTTACAGCACCATAATAGAATAACACAAAGCCCCTGCGATTGCAAGGGATTTGTGAGCTTTTTTTCGTTTTTTTAGGATGAAACTGTTTTCTCTTTTAATCTTTCTAAGATTACGGATTTATATCTATAAAAAACCGTCTTTTTTCTATATAATGTGTGTCATTTTGACCTTGAGTTTATCTTCTGATTGATCTACTAAAATGTCCGCTTTAGATTCGGTTTCTCTATAGTATCGCAGGTACTGCTCCCTTCTCATCTGATGGCTAGCTAATACAAAAGATGCATCGCGATTTCTCATAGTCGTATCTCGAGCTAGACGCCTCTTTAATTCGGTCTCCTCATCCGTGTAGAAACAGATGGTTTTGTCAAAGAGTTCCTTGGGTAGAAAGCCCGCAGACATCCCTTCAACAATCAGAATCGGCTTGGCTCCAGACAAGACCTCGCTAGCCTTCCACGGTTCATCGATTGTTAAGACATCCATACCTGCCTGCAAGGCGAGAATATCTCTCTGTAAACTTGCCAGTTCATGCGCCACTGGGAGACAAGCTGTCACCTTTTGATCTGGCGCTTGCTTTGGTACTACCAGGTGACGTTCTGAGGTGATATAGGGATCTGTTTCTAGTAAATTTACTGTAGTAGAATCTAGGGCTTGATGTAATTCCTGTGCAAAGGTTGATTTACCTGAAGCCCCATGACCGTAGATCCCCAGCGTCCTAATTCTTCCCGTTTCGATCTCTGAAACCAGTTGTTCTATCAGGTCTTTTTTCTTCATTCTCTCTTCACCTGCTCATAGCTTTCTTTTCCGTCATTAAGCTTGTTCCAAATCACCACTTGCCCACTTTTGAGGGATTTTTGCACATCGATAATTCGTTGATTAGAAGACCCTCGAAACTGGAGCATAAGATTGCGTTTGCTTTTATCATACCGTCCATCGACAAGGATGTCAATCAATGATAAGAGTTCCAGTTTATCTGGAGTCTCCAGCATCATTTCTTCCCAAGTATAACCCGTCCAGGACCAGATGTCTTTTTCTGGTAATTCCTTTCGAATGCGCTTAACGAGAGGCAAGAGAATGCCCGTATTAAGAAAGGGTTCTCCTCCTAGCAAGGTCAAACCTTGAACATAGGGTTGGGCAAGGTCTTCCATGATTTGTTCTTCTAATTCTGCCGTATAGGGAATGCCTGCGTTGAAAGACCAAGTCGCAACATTATAGCATCCCTCGCAGTGAAACATGCAACCTGATACATAGAGAGAGTTGCGCACACCTTCTCCATCGACAAAGTTAAAGGCCTTATAATCAATGATCCGCCCTTTACTAAGTTCCTCACTTTTCCATTCACCTGGTTTTGGTGTATTCCATGTCATCCTTTTACTCCAAATCTATCCAGTAACGTTCTACACCATTGCGAACATCCTCAAACACCCCACCGTTTGCCACAATCACCGCCCTACTAGCAGGATTTTCCGTACTACAGGTCACAAGTGATTTTTTGATGTTCTTTTCCTTAGCAACTTGCAGGCCTTGTCTGAGGGCTTCTTTGGCATAACCTTTACCTCTTTCAGAAGGGCGGATGGAGTAGCCAATATGGCCAGCATGATTCAGCAAGCCCTCATTTAGTTTCAATCGCAGATTCAAAAATCCTAGAGCACGACCTACATCATCAAATGATACAAATTGAATAGAAGGAACACGATTTTCAGGCAAGTTTATTCCCATCTCTTTTTGCATATTTGTTTCCAACCACTCTTCATAAGAAAAAGCCTCTGTCTCCCAAAACCCACCATCATGAGGAGAATGTGCTTGTTCAAACTCTGCCATCATCTCTAAAACTGTTTCTTTATCTGCCAATATCGGTCTGCGTAGTATCATTTTCACCTCCAATTAAGAGAAAAGTGAGAGCAGACTCTCACTTTTATTTTTTCTTATTCTTGTTTAAAAACTGTTCTCTGAGGTTGAGCAAGCGTTCTTTTTTACCTGTTCCACCTTTCGAGTGTTTCTCGTGATAACGGGTCACTTGTGCGCGTCCCTTATCGTCTAATTGGTATTTCCCCATTCCATTTCCTTCTAATTTGTTACTTCATGTCCTGCTGTTTTAATTGTTGAACCGTTCATGTGTTTGACACGCGCAGCGATTTCCTTGTGGCGTCCATTAACCATCGGACGCGCTTGAGGATTGCCCAGATACCCACACGTACGTTTGACCACATCTACTGTTTTAGGGTCGCTATTGCCACAGTTTGGACAAGCAAAGCCTCTCTCAGTTGGTTCAAAATCCCCTTCAAAGTCACACTTGTAGCAACGATCAATCGGAGTATTGGTCCCTAGATAGCCAACTCGGTCATAGGCATAGTCCCAAACAGCTTCCAGGGCCTTAGGATTTTGTTGAAGAACTGGATACTCACAATAATGGATAAAGCCACCTGACGCACCTGCTTCTGGATAAACTTTCTCAAAGTCTAATTTTTCAAACGGTGTTGGATTTTTACGAACATCGTAGTGGAAAGAGTTGGTGTAGTATTCCTTGTCCGTGATGTCCGGAATAGAGCCGAACTTCTCTGTATCCAAGCGACAGAAGCGGTCTGTCAGACTTTCAGACGGTGTGGAGTAGATAGAGAAATGGTAACCATATTGGTCAGACCACTCTTCCACACGACGTTTCATATCGCGAATGATATCCAGTGTGAATTCCTTGGCTTCAGGATTGCTTTCCCAGCTGTTTCCAAAGAAGACCGTCGCAACTTCGTACAAACCGATGTAGCCCAGCGAAACTGTCGCGCGGCGATTCTTAAAGAGTTGATCTACACTTTCTTCTTTTCCGAGACGGCGACCGAAGGCTCCGTACTGATAAAGGATAGGGGCATTCGCTGGTGTTGCTTCCTTGGTCCGTTCAACACGGTAAACCAGAGCATCTTCTGCGATGTTCATACGCTCATTGAAGATTTCCCAGAACTTATTCAGATCCCCTTCAGACTCGAGGGCGATACGAGGCAGATTGACTGTCACAACACCTAGATTCATACGACCTGAATTGACCTCGACACCATTCTCATCCTTCCATCCTTGGAGGAAAGAACGGCAGCCCATAGGAACCTTGAAGGAGCCTGTCAGTTCGATAATCTTATCATAGGATAAGACATCTGGGTACATCCGCTTGGTTGCACACTCAAGAGCCAACTGTTTGATATCGTAGTTAGGTGACCCCTCCTCTAAGTTAAGGCCTCTTTTCAGCGTAAAGATGAGTTTAGGGAAGATAGCTGTACGGTGTTCTGAACCAAGCCCCTTGATTCGGATGTTTAAGATAGCTTTTTGAATTTCCCGCTCAAAACGACTAGTTCCTAGACCAAAACCGAGCGAAGTAAAAGGTGTTTGTCCATTTGAAGTGAAGAGGGTGTTGATTTCATACTCAAGAGATTGCATGGCATCGTAGATGTCCTTTTGCGTTTTTTTCCAAGCGTAATCTTCCCGTTTTTCGGGCAAGACCCACTCTTCCGCATCCTTGAGGTGTTTTTGATAATTCTTCTCCGCATAAGGCGCCAAGACTTCATCGATACGGTCAGCTGAACAGCCCCCGTACTGGCTAGAAGCAACGTTGGCGATGATTTGTGAAATTTGAGCTGTCGCAGTCTGGATAGACTTGGGACTCTCTACCTCTGCATTCCCAATCTTAAAACCATTTTCCAGCATGCCTTTAAAATCAATCAAACAGCAGTTGGTCATCGGAGTGTAGGGGCTGTAGTCCAAGTCATGATAGTGGATATCCCCTTTTTGGTGAGCATTAGCTACGTGCTTAGGAAGCATTTGCAGCCCGATTGACTTCCCAACAATCCCTGCTGTCAAATCACGTTGGGTGTTGAAGACATCGCTGTCTTTATTGGCATTTTCATTGACAACTGCTTGATCTTTATTGAGAAGTTTATGGATACTAAAGTTGATATCTGTCGCTTTTGAGCGCTCAAAATCCCTTTGTGTCCGATAAGTGATATACTCCTCAGCCAAGGCATATTCTTTGGCTTCAAGGAGTTCATGTTCTACGACATTTTGAATTTCGTAAATCTTGACACCTTGAGGGAAGCGACTGTGAATTTCAGTCACGATTCTTTCAACTAGACCATTTAGGCGTTTTTCTACTAGAGGCGTAACGTCCATAACCTTTTCCGCCGCCTTGTGGAGAGCCTTGTCAATCTTGTCTACATCAAACACCACTCGTCTACCATCTCGTTTTTCAACGAACAAGGTGGGAACGGTTGCAAGCTTTTCTTCTAATACAATCATATCCATGCTCTTTTCTAAAATGTTGTTCTATGAAGTATTATACCACTCTAAAAATAAAAATCAATATCTTGTGTTAAAAATCCTAAATTTTTTAAAATTCCACAAGATATTGATTTTTTGTTATTTTGATTTATAAAGTTTGAACTCGCTAGTATCTGTCTGAACAAGCTCATAGTTTTCACTGAGCCAGCTCTCTACATCTGACCACAAGGCAACTTTTTGATTGACCACAATCATCTTCGGTTGATTCTCTTTCAGGTCATTCATCAGTTTGGTTTTATTTTCATCGCTTGCAGTATAGAGTGTTGGTGTTGATAGTGAAGTCGACGCCAAGCGTTCACTTGCACGGTAGAAATCGGGACGATCATCCCAAGCATAGACACGATCCTCAGAACTCGTTTGTTGTTTGACCACGCTAGCAAGACGGTCTCTCTCCTGATAAGTCGCTGGGTGCGAAAGGTAGCGACTCACGATAGGAAGAACAATGAGATAGGCAAGGGCAATCAGTGGTAGATAGAAATTTCCTTTAAGGAAAGAAGTTTGTTTCTCACGTCTTCTTCTACGACGACTCCCTCCATCTGAAACATCTTCCTTGATTCCTGTCAGAAGGAGCAAGACCAAGAAAGGAATTAGCACCACAAGACGAGTACCGTTGATAGGTTCTTTGGAGAGAATCAAGATTCCCAAAGAAACCAACAATCCCAAGCTAGCAGCAATTGAGAGGGCATATTGCTTGGCTGGTTTTGACTGGAACAAGCCTGTAAAGAGCAAACCAAGGGAACCTAACCCAATAGCAAGCAAGCCATAGAAGGCTGCATTTTCAAGCAAATGCGAGTTCGAAAAGAGGCTAAGAGTATTTACCGGATATAAGGTCTGGCTAATGGCATCCCCAAAACTACCTGTCCACACTGTATAGTAGCCTAAAGGATAGAATAAGAGTGAAAATCCTAGGGCTGACGCAAAAAACTGATATAGACCATGAACAAAGTGACCTTTGCCTAGATTAAAGCCGATAATCCCCAAGGCCAGTACAGCCGCAAACAAGGCTGTTGGGATTGGCGCAAGGAAGAAAGCGAGAGCAAGGCTCATCCCCACTCGTACAAACCCTTTGTCGTCCTTTGGAAAAGCTAGATAATTTGTCACGATACTCAATGAATAAAATAGGAAAGGCAGGGCTAGCAAGAGAGCATAACCGCCACCAAAAGCGAGGCCCGCTACAAGCAAGTATAAAATAAAGACAACTCGTTTCGCTTCCTTTTCTTGGCCGACAAGAGTATCCGCAGCCTTAAAAAGAAAAACACCTGCTCCAAACAAGGCCAACCACTCAACCAAAGCAATCAGAATACTGCCTTGAAAAAGGTAGGTTAGCACATAATAGAGCAATCCCTCCGTCCCAAAATAATCTGTATACATTTGACCATTTTGATGCAAGGCCCAACCGGTATAAAGATCTTGAGTTTGTTGCGGACTGATTAAACCAAAAATAAAAGGCAGGGCAACCGAAATGGCTGTGGCCACTAGACTCCAAAGCAAAATACTAAAAAAGGGAATGGGAGCTCCTTCTCGTTTCTCTGGCACTGACCAGTCTTGGTAATGAGATTCTTCTTGCTTCTCATCTATTTTCCCGTATACGTTCATTCAATTTCTCCTCTAAGTTTATCTGTTTTAGTATATCAAAATCTTACAGGAATGTCAGCTTGGGATTGATATTTGCTAAATTTCTTATCCAATAGCGCAAAGCGTTCGATTTCACGAAAACGGTGGAATCGACTGTTTCTATACTCTCTGATAAAATCATCATCTTCTAGATTAAGCATGGTTTTCTCCTTTACTTATCTATTCGTAAGAAGACAAAAATAAGATCCAGCCTTGGGCTAGATCTTGATGGATAGTTAGAGCATAGGTGCAAACAACTGGACAATTTCCTTGATGAGGCTTTGATACCAGCTGGTTTTGATAGTGTGGGGATAAATTTCTTGAGAAACTTTAAAAATCTCTTCGAAGTCCCTTTCAATATCGATGATGGACTGCGTTCTATAAAGTAAGACGGCATTTTCATAGTGGTGGAGCAAGCTCCGATAGTCAAAATTGATGGTCCCCACAGTAGCTGCCTCTCCATCGACAAGCATTTGCTTGCTATGAAGGAATCCCGGACTGTACTCATAAATACGAACCCCCGCAGATAACAAGTCTGGATAGGCTCCTCGAGTAACTAACTGAATAACCTTCTTATCTGGGATACACGGTGTCACAATTCGCACATCTACCCCTCTCAATGCTGCATTTTTGATACTTTCGGTGAGATCATAGTCCGCAATCAGATAGGGAGTCGTGATATAGACGTAATCTGTAGCTTGATTGATAAGATTTTGGTAGACCGTTTTTCCAACTTGAGCTCTGTAGATGGGTTTTGGCCCACTACTATAGGGAATACAGAGCCCCATCCCGTCTCTGGGGTGATTTTCTAGATGGTATTGGTCAAAGTCACTAATCTCTCCACGGTTGATATACCATGCAGATAAAAAAAGTCTGGTAAAAGCCTTAACTGCTGGTCCATCCAAACGAATACCGCTATCCTTCCAATAACCAAAGCGTTCGATATGGTTGATATACTCATCAGCCAGATTGATACCACCTGTATAGGCAATCTGCCCATCAATAATCATGATTTTACGGTGGTCACGGTTGTTATAAGCAACGGTCAAACGTGGAATCACCTTGTTAAATTTGTGGGCTTCAATCCCTCGACCACGAAGCTGGACGGTGTAATCTCCAGGTAAGGTTGCCATACAACCAATATCATCATAGAGAAGCTTCACCTCTACTCCTTGAGTTGCCTTTTCTTCCAAAATCTCCAAAATACTATTCCACATCAAACCTTCTTCGATGATATAGTATTCGAGAAAGATAAACTTCTCAGCTTTCTTGAGATCCTCTAGCATCTGATGCCACATGCTTTCACCAGATGCAAAAAATTGTGTATCCGTTCGATCATAGACATCAGCATTCGTATCCATGCTGAGGAGAGATTTGATAACTCCGTAAGCTGACTTGTCCTGCTCTTTTAACTCCAAACGGAGAGCTCTGCTATTGTCCTCTCGATCAACCATTGATTGGAGCTGCTTTAGCTGCTTCATTTCTTTTTTAGATAAACGGCGTTCTCCAAACATGATATAGAGCAAGGGTCCAAACACTGGTACAAAGGCTACTAACAGCCATGTTACCTTACTCTCAGGATTCATAGATCGATTGACAATCGATACAATGGTCGCTAAGCTCACTAAAATGACTAGGATAATCCAGACAATTGGAGCCATTTGCCCTAGATAGAGAAATAAACCAAAGACGATAAACAACTCTGCCAACATGATGGTAATACTGAAACCATATTTGGACATGAGTAGCTGCATTTTTCTAGCTGTCATACATCCCCTTCCTTTTCTAACATTCTCCTTAACTGCTTGATAAACTAGTGTTTCTACTAGTATACCTCAGTTCAGGGGTAGATGGCAACCGTTTGCCTTTGCTCAAGTTCCAGTCGTTCCGTGTTTAGATGATTATTACAATTTCAGAGCCAACATATTGACCGTCATACCAGCTGCAGTCCCCATAAGGTAGACGACATCTCCCTCCTTGATAAGTCCATTCTCCAAAGAATAAGCCAAGCCAAACGGTACAGAGACTGACACCATATTTCCATAGTCAGTGACGAGATTGAGGTACTGATCCTCAGCCACACCTAGTTTTTCCATGACCAAAGGAAGAGCACGACTTGCTTGGTGAGGAATGATATAGTCCACGTCTGCCAAGGCTAGCTGTGTTTTTTCTTGAAACTCTTCAAACATGACTGGGATTTTACGAGCAGACAAGAGGAGGATTTTCTTCCCCTTCATGTCAAACATATAGTTGGTCTTCGTCGCTTCAGAGTACTCTTTTGGTTGAAAAGAAGTCAGACCTCCACGAATCTCCGTATCGTGAGCCCCTTCTGACCAAGTACGTTGGAGACTAGCAATGACCCCTTTTTCCTGATGACTTTTTTGGAAAATAAAGGCTGCTGCCCCATCACTAAAGAGTTCAAAACTTTCTTTCTGCTTGGGATTGAGCCCTAAACTACCAACCTCACTAGACACAATCAAGACACGATTGTATTCGCCCGCCTCAATCAAGTGGGACATAGTCGATAGAGCAGAAATAAAGCTGGTACAGGTCGTATTGATGTCCATTGCTGGAATTGAGAGTCCTTTTGCCACGCGCTCATGAATCAAGGCAGCCGTACAAGGGATAGGCTGAACACCAACTGCACTAGCTGATACAAGGCAATCGATATCCTTAATATCCAAATTTGCATGTTCAAGTGCACGGTGGATAGCTCCCTCTGCCAAGTCAAGTTGCGTTTCTTCATTTTCAACTACACGATAACGGGTCTGGTCTTTAAATTGAACTGTATGCTTTGGAAGGCAAATGCCATAACCTGCGATTTCTACATGTCTTTTTACTTCTGTCATTGTCTTTTTCCTTTCATAAACGTTGGATACGTTTGAGTTTACGGCTAGTATCCCAGTGATAATCTGAAAATTGGATTTGAGGAACTATGAACTCTTTTTGCTGGGCCAAGAGTTGGAACTGTGCTAAAATTGCTGTCTCTACGTCCTCATCTCGTTGGCTTAGACAAACTTCCACTAATTTCTCGGAATGTTGCTTAACTCGGTAATCTCCTACATTCTCCACAAAGAGGATACAACGTCTGATAAAGTCTGGATAGATCGTTACCTGTCCCCCATTCTGCCCTTCAAAGTAGAAGATATCATCAGAGCGTCCTTCGACCTTGTCAATCCGTGTATAGTAGGAGCCACAGGGACAAGGCTCCGGATTTTCAACCAAGATATCATTGAGCTGGTAGCGATAAACAGGCTGACTACTTCGCTTAAAGTCCGTAATCACTGGATAAAAACGGCGGTCATCTAGATACTGCTTTTCCACAAAGATAATGTCTTCGTTGAGATGTAGATTGCCAGCTGAGCAAGTGCAGGCTAGGAAACCTTCTGTCGCCTGATAAACTTGGTCAATGATGGATAGTGAAAAGGCTTCTGCGATCCGTACCCTATCACTATCTTCCAAGATTTCCGCCACCGAAACGATTTTTTGTGGGTGAATAGCTAACTCTCCATCCTTGAGACGCTTGCTCAATTCAATCAACATCGAGGCTGGCGCCACAATAATCGTTGGTTGATAGTTGTTGAGTCGCTCGATATGCTCATCTGTATGTTTGAAAATATCAAAATACTCTAGACGAATGAGCGCTGTATTGATGGTCTGATAGAGTTCATTATCAGCTCTCAGGAAAAAGGCGATGCGGTGTCCAAAAAGCTGCCCCTTGGGCAACATCTTTGCCAAGATAGCCGCAGCCCACATACTTCGCTCTTTCTCTGTTGTGATAAAGAGCCCCCGATGTCCAGACGTCCCTGAAGACAGACCGACGGCTACTTCCCCTTTAAGTTCAGTGAAGTCACGGGTCTTCTCACTTTCAATAGCTAAGGATAAGGCTTCATCACGATCCACTCCTTGGGTGTTGAGCTCATTGAAATGTTCCATCATAAAAGCCTTGTCCATATGGTCAAAGTTGCTAGGAACCCCATTTTTAAAGTAGGGCGACTCTCGCTTTAAAAAGTCCATATAGTTAGCTAATTGCTTTTTCTGATAGTTTTCTACAGCTTCTCGAGATTTGAAATGATGAAGCCATCGAGTTTGGATAAAGGTTTTAAGAAAGGTTATTTTTTTCATGTAAGATTGACTCTATCCTTTCTACAGGATCATGGCTAACAACTACCTCGATACCGTCCTTTAAGACTTCCTCCAAAAACTCTGTCCCCCTGATATAGTCGGCCCTATTATCCTGGACCAAGGAAGGAATCAGGTGCATCTGCTTGGTATAAGGTAAGAGGTCAATTCCCCAACAGAGGTCCGCTGCAATGAGGAGATTAAGGTCTGGAAAATATAGACAGGCTTGCCCCCTAGCATGCCCGTCAACAGAGGCTACTAGGATACTGCCATCTCCAAAAAGATCACAAATCGGACGATAGGGAAAAGTTGAAACTTGCTGGTCAGCTCTGATAATGGTTATATTTTTCTCAAAAGAAGCTGGTAAAAACTCCTTGAAAATCAAGTCTTTCAACTTGGGTTTTTGGTAGACTTCATATACTTCTTTTGTCAAGATAAAGGTTGCACGAGGAAAGAAACTAGCTCCTCCCAGATGATCTGGATGTAGGTGTGATAGAAGAACATAGTTAATTTCTTCTGGTTTGATTCCCTTCGCTTCCAGCAAACGTGAAATCTGGTCCTTCTCCGTCATTTGAACGGGCGTTCCTAGCCGATAGAAACCATAGCGAAGCCGGGTCTTAATATCGTAATGATAGCCTGTGTCATAGAGGAGATAGCCCTTGTCCCTGTGTTTGATAAGAAAAACACCTGCTGGAAAGGTCATCTTTTGATTCTTAACTCCCTTAAATAGCAAACCTGTGTAGCTGGTACAGTAGCCTGCTGGGAAATAATCAATGCTTTCGATAATCTTGGACATATTGTTCAATCCCTTCCGAAATACTGATTTGAGGGCGATACCCCAAGTCTCGCTCCGCCTTGCTGATGTCCAACGTCTGACTATAACGGAGCAGATAATAGGTATAGCGTGTCATAGGCGGTTCACCTTTGAGTTTCAAGACCTTATACAGAAACTCTAAACTACTAGCAATAACTGAAAGAAGAGGAGTTGGCACTTTTCTGTATGTTATTGGATAGCCCAACCCTCTCAAGGTTTCTTCTATCAAATCCTTAAAGGCTCTTGGTTCCCCATTGGTAATATTATAAACTTCGCCACTAGCTTGAGGGGTCTCTAGTGCCAAGCGAATTGCCAGAGCGACATTTTCCACACAGGTCATATCCATGAGCTGACAACCATCCCCTATCAAGGGAATGCCAATCTTCTGACTGAGTTTGAGAACTCGGGGCAAAATACTGGTATCCCCAATCCCAAAAAGCCCACGAGGTCGTAAGATAATACTCGGAACATCGGGATAATCCTTAAACAGCTTCTCCGAAGCCAGCTTACTACGAATGTAGTTGTTCAGATTATTTTCCTGAGGCGCAGCACTTTCTTTGATAGCTAGCTGATCTCGAGGCGCAGCATAGATGCTAGGCGAGGACACATAAACCAAACGCTGAATACCAGCCTCTCGGCAAGCATCCAGAACATACTTGGTCCCTAAGACATTTGTCTGGTAGAAATCCTCCCAAGGCCCCCAAACGGTAGAAAGAGCACCCGCATGCACAACCATGTCCATCCCCTGACAAGCCCGAGCCAAGTTCTCTTGCTTGGTCAAATCCCCCTGAAAAAATGCCACAGAGGAGTTTTCTAAAGACTGACCCACCTTGCGATTGCGTCCAAAAGCGCGTACCTGATAGCCCTGCTGACTAAGCTCTTCAACAACATACTTACCTAGAAAGCCCGTAGCACCTGTTACCAATACTTTCTTCATTCTTTACTTCTCCTTGTCCCCTAAGAGCCGATGTATTTCGCTCTTCAGAATCTCTGTTGGCTGATAGATTTGAGCTGCTCGACTAAGTTTGTTTAAGTCTGGCCAGTCATCTCTAGCCAACAACTCATCAAAGGCGCGTCCAATCGCTTCCGTATCCTCTCGTTTAGCAGTCAAGGCAATCCCTGCCTCTAATCCACGAACTGCATAGTCATACTGATCATAGTCATGGGGGAGAATCAAGGCAGGCTTACCATAGATGATACACTGGTAAAAAATACCTGCACCACCATGATGAATCACATAATCCATCTGGGGAATGTATTCCTTATAGGGAAGATAGGATACCACAGAAACATTGTCCATGAGCTCTTCACATTGGAAGTCTTGTCCGCCAAACCCCAGAGTCACAAAGAAGTGGCAATCTGGATGTGCTTCTGCCAATTGTTGTGTCTGATAGAGGAGATTGTCTTTAGCCCATGCTAGCTGAGTGCCACAGGAGACAAGGACCTTCTTATACCCTGCATAAGGAGACAAATCGAGGGGATAATTTTCTGCCCTCTCAATCGAAGACCCAAAAGGTCCCACCCAAAGGTAGTGCTCTGGAAAATCACTTTTCAGCTCCAACTCTTTCATCCCAATTCCCAAGATGGAATAGGGTGAATAGATGGTTTCCTGACCTTTCTGATTGTAGGGCTTAAAATCGTAACGTTTCAAGCGTTCTCTCAATAAAAAGCTTACGATTCGTTTCCCTAAACGAGTCCCTTTTCTTCCTAGCCATTGCAGACCAGATTGGAAAGATGTTTTTGGACTGCCCATTCCTCCAAAGAAACAAGGCGGTCCATCTGTCGTTTCAATGGCAAACTGTGTCGCCATCGTGGTAATCCAGGGAATGTTCAACTGTTCCGCAACAAGTCCTCCAGAGAGGGTTATAAAGTCCGCAATCACAATATCCGGTCTATTTTCCTGCCACTCTTGCACTAATTGATCTGAAACCACATTGATCAAATCAAGACTAGCTGACAACTGTCGATAAGCAGAAAACAGGTTTAATTGACCTTCATTGTTGGCTACACGCTCAAACTCATCTACACAATTTTCTAAAATGGGAATCACCCGGAATCCCATCTCCTCTGCTACAGTTTTTCGTTGCGGCCCTGTAAATAATCGAATCTCATACAAGGGATCCTTCAACAAAGGGGCAAGTAAATTCAGTGTTGGGAAGAGATGCCCACTCAAAGGAACTACAACCACATCAATTTTGATTTTTCTCATATGTCTAGGATAGCAAATTTTTAAAAAAAGAACTACCAAAATGATAGTTCTTTCTAATACTATTTATATTTTGAGGAATAAGTCGCTTCCACTCTACTTGATTTTTAGAAGAGTTCTTTGTAGAGAGCAATAGTTTCTTCTAGAGTTGGCATGAATGGATTGCCTGGCGCACATGCATCGATCAAAGCATTCTTAGAAAGGTAGTCAAAGTCAAAGTCTTTTTCTTGGATCCCGAGTTCAGTGAGTTTCTTCGGAATACCAACAGTTTCAGAAAGTTTCTCAATCTCAGCGATAGCATAGTCAGCACATTCTTGGTCTGTTTTCCCTTCCACATGGAGTCCCAAGGCCTTGGCTACATTGCGGAAAGCTTCTGGTACACGTTTGGCATTTTCACGCTCTACAACTGGGAGAAGCATGGCACAACAGACACCATGTGGCAAGTTATATACCGCACCGAGTTGGTGAGCCATAGAATGAACGTAGCCCAAACCAGCGTTGTTAAAGCTCATACCACCGAGGAAGATGGCATTGACCATAGCCTCACGCGCTTCAATATCTTGGCCATTTGCCACAGCACGAGAAAGATACTCCTTGATGAGTTCAATCGCTCCGATAGAAAGTTTCTTGGTCACATTATAAGCACCTGGTGTTACCAAGGCTTCGACAGCGTGAGTAAGAGCATCCATACCTGTCGCTACTGTCAATCCTTTCGGCTTTGAAAGCATGAGTTCTGGATCATTGACAGAGATAAGGGCAAGGCTATTCTTATCAACCATTACCATCTTGACCTTGCGCTCTTCGTCAGTAATAACATAGTTAATGGTGATTTCTGCAGAAGTTCCAGCTGTTGTATTGATCGCAACCACTGGCAATCCTTTTTTAGCAGACTTGTGGAGGCCTTCGTAGTCCTGTGGTTTGCCACCATTTGTAGCAATGATAGAGATACAACTAGCCGCATCCTGAGGAGATCCTCCCCCAAGACTGATGATGAAGTCACATCCATGCTCTTTCAGGACAGCCACTCCGTCTGTGACGTTCTTGCAAGTCGGATTTGGCTCCACATCGCTAAAGATCACATATTTGATCCCTTCACCATCTAATGGTTTTAGGACCTTAGGTAAAATATCGCTGCCTTCGATGAACTTGTCTGTCACCAAAAGAGCCTTCTTATACCCCAGTTCCTTGATATACGGGCCTACTTCATTTACAACACCTTTACCGATAAGGTTAACTGATGGAACGTAAAATGTAGCCATATGCTTTTCCTCCTGCGCCTCTGCGCTAATTGATTATTTACTATAAGTATACGACCTTATAAGAAGTTTTACAAACACTTGTAAGCGTTTTAAGTAAAAAGTTAGTAAAGAACAGCCAACCCTTTTTCAAGAAAAAAGCTCCAAAAAGATAGCTTTCATCTCATTGGAACTTTTACTGAATCATTATTGCTTAGTTAATACCACTCGGTCAGATGCCTCTCGGTCCATATCATCGATAATCAATTGATTACCATTAACCGTGTAAATTTTGACATCATCACCGATAATGACACGTTGTTTTTCTGGTTCAAAGCTGACTTGCTTGATTTCCTTATCCCCATCTGGCTCGACCTCAGTCCATGTGCCAGTTTTACCTGTTACAACAAGAGTGATTTGGTCATTCTCATCTTTTCCAGTATAGGTACCATCGATATTCGTAGGTTGAGCTACAGTAGTGTCCTGACTTGAGGACGCCTGTGATTGACTAGCACTTGTCGCAGCGCTAGAAGATGATTCTTGTTGAGTAGATGATTGCTGAGCAGATTGCTGGGCAGGGGCTTGTGCTTTAGGTCCACAAGCTGCTAAAAGACTAAGAATTGCTAGGGAAGCAATAGAAAGTGTGAATGTTTTCGTTTTCATAGCGATTTCCTTTCTTTTGTGCCAATGTTTTGCTGGAATCGTTTCCAGATATACCTCCTACCTACAGTATAGCAACATAAACCTATAAGGTCAACTAATCTCGTCGCTTCCTACCAAACTTGCTCGAACTTCCGAGATAAAGTAGAGGGATCCCGTCACGAAAAGCAAGTCCTGGCCATTGGCCTTATCTTCAAATTCTCTGATAAAGTCGCCATAGGAAGGAATCAAATCATAACCTACCACATCCTTTTCATCCAGAGAGCCTTGGTAGTCAAAGCCTGTTACCTTAAGTTTTACCTGAGGCAACTGCTCAGATAGATAGCCTAGCATCCCCTGATAATCCTTGCGTTTAAGTGCTCCAAAAAGGATGCGAACCTGGTAACCTTGCTGGATTTTCCCCTGGATAAACTCTACTAGACGACTTAAAGCTGGCAGATTGTGAGCCCCATCTAGGTAGATTTGCGGGCGAATCCGTTCCAATCGCCCTGCCCAGTGGGTTTCTTTCAAGGCCTGTCTGACAAGCTCTTCTTCAACCCCTTCACCTCTTGACACCATAAACAGAAGAAAGCTTTGTAAAGCCAAGGCGGCATTTTCTTGCTGATAAACACCTTCCAAACTAATTTCAAGTTGTGAAAAACTCGCTAGGCTGCTTGAAAAATCCCCAGCATTCAAGGAGAAGTCTAGCCCAGCTTGATAGAGATCCACACCTAACTCTCTTGCTGTATTTTGACAGACAAGTTTAGCTTCTGGAGCGAGCTTAGCAATGACTGCCTGCTTGCCGGCCTTGAAAATACCAGCTTTCTGCTCGGCTATTTCCTCTAGACTATCGCCCAAGGTCTCCTGATGATCTAGCCCAATGGAAGTAATAACTGCAATCTCTCCTGTTACGACATTAGTCGTGTCAAGCAAACCACCAATCCCCACCTCTAGCAGGACTAGATCCACTCCCTGCTCTTTAAAATAAAGCAAAGCAATCAAGGTCAACAACTCAAAGAAAGACAATTGATCATGTGTTTCTAAAAGAATTTTCTCCATCTCCTTGACTTGGTTGGCTATACGGACAAAGTCTTCCTCTGCGATTGGTTGCCCATTGATACAGATTCGATCATGGATGCTGATGATATGAGGAGAGGTAAAAGTACCAACTTTTTTACCATGAGCAACAAACAACTCCCTCATAAAGGCAATAGTTGACCCTTTACCGTTAGTCCCTGTTACATGGATAATGGGATAAGCCTTCTCAGGATTCCCCAGCAAATCCACAGCTCGCTGCATTCGTCCAAGGCCAGATCTAAAGTTTAAACCAATCCGACTATGAAGCCATTCTTCTACTTCAAACATACATGTCTCCTTAACAACAATCCAATCAACTACCGCATCAAAGTATGATTACAAATAAAAAGTGAGGTCAGGACTAAAATCCCAACCTCTTACCTGGTTAGCTAATCACTAGCTACTATGAATTTCAACGTGGGCTAAAAACGTCCCCCGGATATTCCAACTCTCTCCAATTTCTGGGAGTTGGGCTAAAAACGTCCCCCGAACGTTCCTGCGTTTCTAATTTCTGGCGCAGGGCTAAAAACATCCACCGGACTTACTTACGGTCTTTATTTTTAGCGTAAGGGTAAAAATGTTCCCCAAACGTTCCTGCGTTTCTAATTTCTGGCGCAGGGCTAAAAATGTCCCCCGGACATTTTTACTCTTCCATAAAGCTGTTGAAGACTTCTTCAATCATGTTCCATTCGTCTTCTGAGTCTTCTGGGATTGGTTGCAATTCGCCTTCTGTTCCGTCTTCATTTTCGATGAATGAGTAAGCTTGGATTTCAACTTCACCATTTTCATCTTCTTCTGCGTTAACTGGCACTAGCAGAACATAGTTTTTACCAAATTCTTCTTTCCCATCGATGGTCAAAAGAATTTCAAACAAGGTTTCATTTCCTTGCTCATCTACTAGTGTAATCAATTCACGTTCTTCGTGGTCATGGTTGTGATCGTGTGACATAGTTTCTCCTCTGTCTTAAAATTTTCTATCTAAATAATTTTGCAAAATCAACTGAGCAGCCAGCTTATCAATAACTTTCTTGCGTTTGTTACGGCTGATATCTGCTTGTTCAATCAACATACGCTCCGCAGCAACGGTCGTCAAACGCTCATCCTGATAGTCTACTGGTAAACCAAAAAGTTCCTCTAATTTTGCTCCGTAGGCTTGACTGGCTTCTACCCGCGGACCGCTGGTATTGTTCATGTTTTTAGGCAGACCTACTACAAAGCGTTCCACCTTATAGATGTCAACCAATTCCTTGATACGATCAAAACCAAACTGGCCCTGATCCTCATTAATCTGGATGATTTCAAGTCCCTGAGCGGTGAAGCCTAGGGGATCGCTAATGGCAACACCCACTGTTTTTGAACCGACGTCCAATCCCATAATTCTCATAGATTATAGATCGACTCCTTGTCCCTTAAGGTAGTAGCGTACCAATTCTTCAACAATTTCATCACGCTCATACTTACGGATTTGATTTCGTGCATTGTTGTAACGAGGAACATAGGCAGGGTCTCCACTCAATACATAACCGACGATCTGGTTAATCGGATTGTAGCCCTTGTCGTTCAAAGAAGCATAGACGTCTGTCAACGTTTCGCTAATTTCTTTCTTATTGGAATCATCCAATTTAAACCGTACAGTTTCTTCAGTAAATCCCATTCTAACACCCTCTTTCCTTAGAATAGTACTATTATAGCACATTCCCTGACGTTCTACAAATAAGTCCGTCTATTAATTTGGATTTTCTATTGTTCTGTCGCCCCATTTGCCACTCTATCTGCAATATATTGGCTAGGTTCGTTTTTTAAGAGATTTTCCAGGCCGATATTTTTTAAATATTCTATCTGAGATGCCTTTTTGACATCCAATACTTGAAAATCATAAGTCGTTGTCGTCTGGATTTCTGTCTCGCTGAGTAGCTTGGTTTCCAGTGTAAATCCTGCTAGTTTGCGTGCCTCTTGGATGGTCTCATCCTTCTCTTCCGCTTCTAGAAGCGCTTTTTGCGTCTCCTCTAGGCCATTTTCAGAGATAAAGGTCTTGAGTTCATCCCCGACAGGTCGTTTTTGCTGGATGGTCAAGGTCAGAAATTGATTGCCTTTATAGGTAATGGTCTGAATCTGCTGCGTTCCATTTTCTGACTTCGGCATCAACAGGGTCTTAGTGACAACCGTATTCTTTTCGGCATTATCCAAAACGGGAAGGTTGGATTGGAGAGGTTCAGACTGCGATGTTGAAGGAGAGGTCGCTTCCTTTTTTTGCCCACACCCAGCAAGTAAAAAGAAGAGGGCCAAACTAACAATTAGTAACTTTTTCATAATTCCTCACATGATTTTTGAAAAAAGAGCAAACAAGGCCAGGAGTCACTCCCAGCCTTGATGTTTTATAGAGCTGCACGTAGACGTGCTTCTGCATTTTCTACATTACGGACAGAGCGTGGCAAGAAGGCACGGATATCATCTTCTTTATAGCCGACTTGTAGGCGCTTCTCGTCAACGAGAATCGGACTCTTTAAGATCCGTGGTGTTTCCATGATTAAGTTGAGCACTTCATTGACACTCAAATCCTCGATGTCAACTCCAAGTGCCTTAGCGTAGCGGTTTTTTGACGAAACGATACTGGCAATTCCATTATCTGTTTTCGTGAGAATATCTAATAACTCTTCTCTTGTAATTCCTTCTTTACCGAGATTTTGTTCTTTATAACTTAACTGGTGGGCATTGAGCCAGGTTTTCGCTTTTTTACAGCTAGTACAACTTGAGACTGTATAAATTTTGATCATGTACCTACCCCTTTCGCTACATGTTACTATCAGTTTAGTCTATTATACCATAAAAAACATCCGACTTGCGACCTATTTTTAAAAAAAATTAACTTTTTTCGCGATTTTCGTACTTTTTTCTTGACAAAATCAATTTATAACCAACTTTTAAATTTTTTGATATACAATCGTTTTACAACTGTAACACTTATCATATAGAGAACGATAATCAAAAGCAAAAAGAGGAAATAAATTGGTTCCAAAGGAGTTAAATGAAGCAGGCTAGCAATTGAAGAGTAGGGAAGGAAGGTCACAAAACTAGCCGCTAGCAAGGTTGTCCCGAGAACAAACCATGATGGACGACTTTGTAAGAAAGGAAGTTTTGCTGAACGAAGCATATGGATAACCATGGTTTGGGACCACATGGATTCAATGAACCAACCTGTCTGGAACAAGATGATAAAGTCCGTTGCAGACTCTGCTCCGTGAGCATAAGCTTGACCTGTCGCCATTGGGACAATGATAAAATAGAGCAAGATAAAGGTCAAAATATCAAAGGCAGAAGAAATCGGACCCATCCAAATCATAAAGCGAGTAATAGACTTAGCTTCCCACTTATGGGGATGCTTCAAAAAGTCTTCATCTACATTATCAAATGGCAAGGCAATGCAAGAAAGGTCGTAGACGAGGTTTAACACAATCAAGTGAATCGGAGCCATAGGAAGGAAAGGTAAAAAGATACCAGACACTAACAGAGAGAAAATGTTCCCGAAATTAGAGCTGACCGTCATCTTGATATATTTGGTCATATTAGCGTAGACCTTACGCCCTTCAACCAGCCCTTTTTCAAGCACCATCAAATCCTTATCTAGCAAAATGACATCAGCCGTTTCTTTGGCAATATCTACTGCTGTATCAACAGAAATCCCCACATCGGCCACTTTCATAGAAGGGGCATCATTGATTCCATCTCCCATATAGCCGACACAATGTCCATTCGATTTGATTTGTAAAATGATTCGTGCTTTTTGATCCGGAGAGAGTTTGGCAAAGACAGTCACCTTCTCAACTGCTTGAGCCAACTCTTCGTCCGTCATGGCGTCAATATCAGAACCCAACAAGATTTGATCAACGTCTAGACCAACTTTTTCGCAAACTGCTTGGGTTACCTTTTCATTGTCTCCCGTCAAGATCTTTGTTTGAACACCGTGTTCTAACAAAGCTTGGATAGCAGGTGCTGCTGATGGTTTTGGTGGATCTAGAAAGGCAAGATATCCTGTTAGAATCATCTCTTTTTCATCTTCAACGGAGTAAGCAAAACCTTCTTTTAGGCCTGTTTTATAGGCAACTCCCAAGACTCGCAAGCCTTGCTGATTAAGTTGATCTACTTCTTTTAAGATTTCCACTCGGATATCATCCGTCAGAGGGCTAATCTGACCGTGATATTCCACATGGGTTGAAATCGCAAGCATTTCCTCTAGAGCACCCTTGGTTACCAAACTAACAACTTCGTTCTCATCCTTGACGATGACACTCATCCGTCTGCGTTCAAAATCAAAGGGCAATTCGTCTATTTTTTGGAAGCTAGTATCCAAATTTTGTAGAATAGCGTGTTCTTTAGCTTCTTTTTCAGTTCTACTGATAATGGCACGGTCCATCAAGTTTTTCAAACCCGTTTGAAAATAGGAATTAAGGTAGGCACGTCTCAACACAGATAAATCCAAATCTCCATGTATATCCAAAGGATATTCAAGGACAATTTCGTCTTGGGTAAGGGTTCCGGTTTTATCCGTACACAGGATATCAATAGCACCTAGGTCTTGTATGGCATTGAGTTTTTTGATGACGACTTTTTCCTTGGCCATGATAATGGAGCCTTTTGCTAGACTGGCTGTGATGATCATAGGAAGCATCTCAGGTGTCAATCCAACACCAACACTCAGTGCAAACACACCTGCTTCCAGCCAGTCGCCATCTGTCAAGCCATTGGAGAGAAACACGATGGGAACCATGACTAACATCAAACGGATCAAGAGCCAAGAGATGCTGTTCATCTCCCGTTCAAAAGAGGTCGGTTCGTCATAGGTATTGAGAGTCTGCTCGATTTCTCCCATCATGGTGTCATCACCGACCGCTAGAATCAAAGCCTTGGCGCTTCCTGATATCACATTGGTTCCCATAAAAGCGAGCGCTTCTGCTTCTAGCAGACTATCAAAATTTGACTGACTCATTTTTGACAAGGCTAGTTTTTCAACCGAGTCACTTTCACCTGTCAAACCAGACTGTTGAACAAAGAAATCACGTGATTCAATTAAAATGAGGTCTGCTGGAATCATATCCCCAGCACTTAATTTGACTATATCTCCAACGACCAAATCTTCAATTGCGACCTCTAAACTCTGGCCTTCGCGGATAACTGTGGCTGTATTCACAATCATTTTTGATAGATTGGTCGCGGCCTTGTCACTCCGCAATTCTTGGACAAAGCGTATGCCACCAGAGATTAGAACGAGAACGACGATGATGATAGAGGTCGTCGGATCTTCTTGCCCAGGCTTCGCCAGCCAGACATTGGTCACCATGGAAATCATAGCGATGACTAGGAGGATGATTGTAAATGGATTGATGATGGATTCGTAAATCTTTTTGAGGATACTGTCTTCTTGACCCTTGGTGATGGTATTTTCGCCATATAGGTCACGATTTTTCTCCACCTGCTCCTCAGTCAAGCCTGTTAGACTTGTCTTATAAAAAGATAGAGTTTCGTTTAAGGGTGTGTGAATAGCTGCTGCTACTCTTTCTTTTGTAGTTTTCATTGGTTTCTCCTATCTGTATGAATGATGTGTTTCATACACAGAGACCAATCACTTTATAAGGGCAGAACGACACAAATCAGCGATTGGCTGTGTATGTGCGGTTCTGGATGATCGTCAATTTGCATCGTTTGTCTCCTTTCCTTGTTCTAAAACAGTAGAAAATCCCACCATAAAATGGCAGGATTAAAAAACTAATTATCTGTTTTTTCGTTCAAGCTTTAACTCCATAGGGCGATGTAATGAGCTTAGTCTTGGCCTTCGCGACCAGGACTGTTGACCAACGAGTAGTGTCTCCACTGCTTTGCGGTAGTCATCCGTATCCCTATGGTAGCCTCACCTACCGTTTTCGTCTATCAGTATAAACCTTTAAAATATAAAAGTCAACGATTTATCATAATTTTCTTAAATAACAATTAATTCCTTCGGCGCTAGAGTCAACAATTCGCAACCGTTATCTGTAATCAGGATATCATCCTCGATACGAACCCCGTATTTACCTTCAATATAGATACCTGGTTCATCAGTCAAGACCATGCCAGCCTTGATTGGCTCTTCTGACTTGCCAAAGTAAGGAATTTCATGGATATCCAAACCAATCCCATGTCCAATCCCGTGGCTGAAGTAAGGACCGTAGCCTGCATCGTTAATAATCTGGCGCGGAATCCTGTCAAAATCAATTCGACTGAGACCAGCCTTGGCTGCATCTATGAGGGCTTGATTGCTGCGCAGGACAATATCATAAATCTCCCGCTCTTCATCTGTCACCTGCCCCACATGAACTGTCCGCGTCATATCGCTGACATAGTGGTTGTAGTAGCAACCAAAGTCCATGGTCAGGGTTTCACCCTTTTGAATGACCTTGTCACTAGCCACGCCATGTGGCATAGCAGAGCGGTAGCCCGAAGCGATGATAAAATCAAAAGAGGCACCTGAAGCACCTAGCTGGCGCATACGGGCATCTAAAAAGTTCATAACTGCTAGCTCAGTCGTCTCACCGGGCTTGATAAAATCCAGTACATCTAGGAAGGCTTGGTCAGAAATCTGGCAGGCCCTACGAATGGTTGCGATTTCTTGCTCATCCTTGATCATCCGCAGATTTTCAATAAAACCAGTCATTGGAACCAGCTCATGACCAGCAAACACACTTTCCAGCATCTTGAAGTAAGCATAGGAAATCTCGTCATCAAAGCCAATTTTTTCCAGCTTGTCGTCCGCTATAATTTTAGCAATTTCACCAACCGCATCGCGCGTTTCCACAATGTCAAAGCCCTCAACCACGCCCTTGGCAATAAGAGTATAACGAGAATCCGTCAGAAAAATCCGGCGCTTTTTACTGATGAAAACTGTCGCCTCTGTCCCGCTGAAACCAGTCAGATAGTAAATATTCTTCAGATTGGTTACTAAGACAGCATCACACTCTGTCTGTTTTAAGGCTACTTCAAATTTTTCAACTCTTGATAACATGAGAAAACCTCCATAAAATGATTTAATTTATTATAGCAAAAAAATATCGAAAATAATACAATCTATATAGCTAAGATTAGATAAAATTGACATTTGAAAGCGCTTAATGTATAATTTCTGTTAAACAAGAAAGAATGAGGTATCGATATGAATAAAACAGAATTGCTGTTACAAAGACTAGATGAGATTGGTCAGTCTCTAAAAGATTCGAACCAAGCACTAGCTTTGCTGGCGCTTGGTTCTTGCGGAACAGAAAGAGAACGATTGGATCAGTACTCAGATTTAGACTTCTTTGTTATTGTAAAAGATGGCTACAAGCAGACCTATATCCAAGACCTAACCTGGTTAAGTAAGCTAGAACCAATTGCATTTCACTACCAAAATACAGTGGACGGACATAAAGTTCTATTTGAAGATGATGTTTTTTGTGAATTTGCTGTCTTTGAAGCTCACGAACTAGTAAACATTCCCTTCTCTGAAGGCAAGATTATCTGGAAGGAGGTCGGTTTTGATGAAACAATCTGTCAGCCACAAAGACTGCCATCAAAAGAAAACAGAGATCGTGAATGGCTGTTGGGAGAAATTTTATGTAATCTATATTTAGGGCTAGGTCGCTATCAGCGAGGCGAAAAATTAGCTGCTTATGATTTAATACAAAACAGATCCGTCAAGCTTTGGACTGAACTAATCAGTTTGGAAACAACTTCTAAATCTAATTTTATAGATATCTTTAATACCAACAGACGATTTGAAGAAGGTTATCCAAAGGAAGCCAAGCAATTACCTCACTTTTTGCAAGGTTACGAACGCATTTCTGAGTCTGCTCAAGCACTCCTAGAATATCTGGATAAACACTATTCTCTTAACCCATTTATAAAAGAAAAAATTCGTAATTTATTATAAAAAAGACTCTGCCTAAAAAAGCAGAGCCTTTTAAATCTTATTTTAACTTTCCTTTCAAATAGTGTCCTGTGTAGCTGGCTTCATTGGCCGCTACTTCTTCTGGTGTTCCTGTTGCGATGATGGTTCCACCACCGACACCGCCCTCAGGCCCCAAGTCAATGATATGGTCTGCAGTCTTGATGACATCCAGATTGTGCTCGATGACGAGGACTGTATTTCCATCGTCGACAAAGCGAGCTAAGACTTTAAGCAAGCGAGCGATGTCCTCAGTATGAAGCCCTGTCGTTGGCTCATCCAGAATGTAGAAGGATTTTCCAGTCGAGCGTTTGTGGAGTTCACTAGCCAACTTCATACGCTGGGCTTCTCCCCCAGAAAGGGTGGTAGCCGGTTGCCCTAGCGTTACATAGCCCAGCCCTACATCCTTGATGGTCTGGAGTTTACGTTGAATTTTCGGAATGTGTTGGAAAAATTCCACCGCATCGTTGACGGTCATGTCCAAGACCTGCGAGATATTCTTTTCCTTATAGTGGACTTCTAGGGTTTCACTGTTGTAGCGAGTCCCGTGGCAGACTTCACAAGCCACGTAAACATCTGGCAAGAAGTGCATCTCGATCTTGATGATTCCGTCACCCGAGCAGGCTTCACAACGACCTCCCTTGACGTTAAAACTGAAACGGCCCTTCTTGTAGCCTCGAATCTTAGCTTCATTTGTCTGAGCAAAGAGGTCTCGTATATCGTCAAAAACTCCCGTATAGGTAGCTGGGTTGGACCTCGGCGTCCGTCCGATCGGGCTCTGGTCAATGTCAATCAAGCGGTCTACATGCTCAATCCCTGTAATCGTCTTAAATTTACCAGGCTTGTCTGAATTGCGATTGAGCTTCTGCGCAATGGCTTTTTTGAGGATGCTGTTGATTAAGGTCGATTTCCCTGAACCTGACACACCTGTCACCGCGATGAATTTTCCTAATGGGAAGCGAGCGGTAATATTTTGCAAGTTGTTCTCACGCGCACCTGTCACTTCGATAAAACGACCATTTCCGGCACGGCGCTCTTCTGGTACTGGAATCGCTCGTTTTCCTGATAAGTACTGGCCTGTGATAGACTTGCTGTTGCGAGCCACCTGCTTGGGCGTTCCTGCAGCGACAATCTCTCCACCAAAAACACCAGCACCCGGACCAACATCAATCAGATAATCCGCCTCGCGCATGGTATCTTCATCGTGTTCCACCACGATGAGAGTATTGCCCAAGTCACGCATCTTTTTCAGACTAGCAATCAGGCGGTCATTATCCCTCTGGTGAAGACCAATCGACGGCTCATCCAGGATATAGAGGACACCTGATAGGTTGGACCCAATCTGGGTTGCCAAGCGAATACGCTGACTCTCACCACCTGAAAGGGTTCCTGCCGAACGTGATAGAGTCAGATAGTTAAGCCCTACGTTATTAAGGAAGGTCAATCGATCCTTGATTTCCTTGAGAATAGGACGAGCAATGATGGCTTCATTTTCAGACAGGATCAGCTGGCTCACTAATTCCAAATGGTCTGCGATAGAAAGGTCTGAGATTTCACCGATATGGGGTCCTTGCTCGCCACCCACACGGACAGACAAAGCCTGGTCATTGAGACGATAGCCGTGACAAGTTCCGCAGGTTAGCTCATTCATGTAGAGGCGCATCTGGGTGCGCGTGTAATCACTGTTAGTTTCATGGTAACGGCGCTTGATATTATTGACAACTCCCTCAAAAGGAATGTCAATGTCGCGCACACCGCCAAATTCATTCTCATAGTGGAAATGGAATTCCTTGCCATCTGAGCCATAGAGAATCAAGTTTTTATCTTCTTCTGACAAGTCTTCAAATGGCTTATCCATATCCACTCCAAAGGCTGTCATGGCTTGTTCCAGCATATTTGGATAGTAGTTGGATGAGATAGGATTCCAAGGTGCTAGGGCACCCTCACGCAAAGTTTTGCTGGTATCAGGAACCACCAAGTCAACATCCACCTCCAGCTTGATGCCCAAACCGTCACACTCACTACAAGATCCAAAAGGAGCATTGAAGGAGAAGAGTCGAGGCTCTAATTCTGGGACAGTAAAACCACAAACTGGACAGGCATAGTGCTCAGAAAAGAGCAACTCAGAATCGTCCATAGTGTCAATAATCACATAACCTTCTGCGATACGAAGGGCAGCCTCAATGGAGTCAAAGAGACGGCTACGGATACCCTCCTTGATGACAATACGGTCTACCACGACATCAATATTGTGTTGCTTGCTCTTAGACAGCTCTGGAACTTCGGTAACATCATAGACTTCCCCATCCACACGGACACGGACATAGCCGTCTTTCTGAACCTTTTCAATGACACTCTTATGTTGCCCTTTTTTCTTACGAATGACAGGAGCTAAAATTTGCAGACGTTGGCGTTCTGGCAACTCCAAAATCTTATCCACAATTTGCTCCACAGAAGAAGCCTTGATAGCCCCATGCCCGTTGATACAGTAAGGCGTCCCCACACGTGCGTAGAGGAGACGCAGATAATCATTGATTTCAGTCGTCGTTCCCACGGTCGAACGAGGGTTTTTGCTGGTGGTTTTCTGGTCAATGGAAATAGCTGGGCTGAGACCATCAATGGCATCCACATCTGGTTTTTCCATATTTCCCAAGAATTGTCGAGCATAGGCTGATAGACTCTCTACATAGCGACGTTGTCCCTCCGCATAGAGGGTATCAAAGGCCAGACTGGATTTCCCAGACCCTGACAAACCAGTCACAACAACCAGCTTGTCTCGCGGAATCTCCACATCAATATTTTTTAAGTTATGGGCACGTGCCCCATGAATCACAATTTTATCTTGCATCTTTGTTCTTTCTAGTCCATTATTGCTTTCCATTATACCAAAAAATGTGAAATTCTATTACCCAAAAAGCTGTTTTTATAGTATAATAGTACGGTGCAAAAAATGAATCACTGAATAGTAGGAAAGGATAGGGGATATGAAACAAGTTTTTCTCTCAACAACAACGGAATTTAAAGAGATCGACACGCTTGAACCGGGTACTTGGATCAACCTCGTCAATCCTACACAAAATGAATCGTTGGAAATCGCTAACGCCTTCGACATTGACATTGCCGACCTTCGAGCACCACTCGATGCGGAAGAAATGTCCCGTATTACCATCGAAGATGAGTACACTTTGATCATCGTGGACGTTCCCATCACAGAGGAAAGAAACAATCGTACCTACTACGTTACGATTCCGCTGGGGATTATCATCACAGAGGAAACCATTATCACCACCTGCTTGGAACCCCTCCCCGTTCTCGATGTCTTTATCAACCGTAGACTGCGTAACTTTTACACCTTCATGCGTTCACGCTTTATCTTCCAGATTCTCTACCGCAACGCCGAACTTTACCTTACGGCCCTTCGTTCGATCGACCGTAAGAGTGAACAGATCGAAAGTCAACTTCACAAATCTACTCGAAACGAAGAGCTGATTGAGCTCATGGAATTGGAAAAGACCATCGTCTATTTCAAGGCCTCACTTAAGACGAACGAGCGCGTGATTAAGAAATTGACTAGCGCAACTAGCAATATCAAGAAATACCTAGAAGACGAAGACCTACTCGAAGACACTCTGATTGAAACCCAACAGGCCATCGAGATGGCAGATATCTATGGAAATGTCCTTCACTCTATGACAGAGACCTTTGCCTCTATCATTTCCAACAACCAGAACAACATCATGAAAACCCTGGCTCTCGTGACCATTGTCATGTCTGTCCCAACCATGATCTTCTCAGCCTACGGGATGAACTTCAAGGATAATGAAATCCCTCTAAACGGTGAACCTCATGCCTTCTGGTTAATCGTCTTTATCGCCTTTGCTATGAGTGTTTCGCTCACTCTCTATCTCATCCATAAAAAATGGTTCTAAGAGGAATCCCTATGTCTCAGATTGATTTACAAAAATTAACTAAGAAAAACCAAGAGTTTATCCATATCGCTACCCAACAATTTATCAAAGATGGTAAAACAGACGCTGAAATCAAGGCTGTTTTTGAAGAAGTCATTCCTAAAATCCTTGAAGAGCAAGCCAAAGGAACGACTGCACGTTCCCTCTACGGGGCTCCAACCCACTGGGCTCATAGCTTCACTGTCAAGGAGCAATACGAAAAAGAGCATCCAAAAGAAAATGACGATCCAAAACTCATGATTATGGACTCAGCCCTTTTTATCACCAGTCTCTTTGCATTGGTTAGCGCTCTGACTACCTTCTTCTCTACAGATCAGGCTATTGGCTATGGCTTGATTACCCTCTTGTTGGTTGGACTTGTAGGAGGACTTGCCTTCTACTTGATGTACTACTTTGTCTACCAGTACTATGGACCAGACACAGATCGTAGCCAGCGCCCTCCTTTCTGGAAATCAATCCTCGTCATCCTCGCTGCTATGCTTCTTTGGTTGGTTGTCTTCTTTGCAACAAGCTTCCTACCAACCAGCCTCAATCCAGTCCTTGCTCCATTGCCTTTGGCTATCCTGGGAGCTGCCCTTCTCGCCCTTCGCTTCTATCTCAAGAAACGTTTCAACATCCGAAGTGCAAGCGCGGGCCCATCACGTTATTAAGAAAAGTGAAAAGCTATGGCATATAGTCAATCCTTAGCTCAGCAGATTCGAAAAATTCTAGCGCTCAAACTTCCTCCCCAAATTTTCGAAGAAGAGTTAGAAGAAAAGAGACTGTTTGGTGGCCTTGCCTTTATGATTCGTGGGAAAATGGTCCTTACAGTCAGTTCCAGAAAAGACGAGCTGGTTATGGTGAGAATTGGCAAAGAAATGGAAAAGCAAGTTCTACCCCGAACAGGAGCTCGTACTACATTGATGAGAGGGCGACCTTATCATGGCTATATAGACCTAGATATCGAAGGTCAAAAAGAACTTCCTTACTGGATTGATTTAGCTCTCTCCTATAATCAAGAGTTGACCAAGTAACTCATATCTAGCGAGATTAGAAAAACGAAAAGCAACTGCACAGGCGGTTGCTTTTTCACTTGCTTTCTTGAAATTCAATAGAACTTCTGAGTCTGATTCTTATAGTTTTCTTTCATCTTTTGTGATAAAATAGGCTCATACTCAATGAAAATCAAAGAGCAAACTAGGAAGCTAGCCGCAGGTTGCTCAAAGCACTGCTTTGAGGTTGTAGATAGAACTGACAAGGTCAGTAACATATATACGGCAAGGCAAAGCTGACGTGGTTTGAATTTGATTTTCGAAGAGTATCAATCTATTTCTAGGAGGATGAGATATAGTTTCTACTATTGGTATTGTTAGTTTGTCTAGTGGCATTATCGGAGAGAATTTTGTCAAACACGAAGTCGACTTGGGTCTCCAACGTCTCAAGGATTTGGGACTCAATCCTGTCTTTTTGCCCCATTCGCTAAAAGGGTTAGACTTTAGCAAGGACCATCCGGAGGCGCGTGCAGAAGATTTGATGCAGGCCTTTTCTGATGATAGCATCAACATGATCCTATGTGCCATCGGTGGGGATGATACCTATCGCTTGCTACCTTATCTTTTTGAAAACGACCAGCTTCAAAAGGTTATCAAGCCAAAGATTTTTCTTGGCTTCTCGGATACCACTATGAACCACCTTATGTTGCACAAACTAGGGGTCAAGACTTTTTATGGGCAATCCTTTCTAGCAGACATTTGTGAATTGGACAAGGAGATGTTGCCCTATAGCTTTCACTACTTTAAAGAACTGATTGAGACTGGAAGAATCTCAGAAATCCGCCCTAGCGACGTTTGGTATGAGGAACGAACTGATTTTAGTCCCAAGGCCCTGGGAACAGCTCGTATCAGTCATGTAAATACAGGCTTTGATTTGTTACAAGGAAATACCCAGTTTGAGGGAGAAATTCTCGGCGGTTGCCTTGAATCCCTCTATGATATCTTTGACAATTCTCGATACGTAGATAGCACGGAGCTCTGCCAAAAGTACAAACTCTTCCCTGACTTATCCGACTGGGAAGGAAAGATTCTTTTGTTAGAAACAAGCGAAGAGAAGCCTGAGCCGGAAAACTTCAAAAAGATGGTGCTGGCTTTGAAAGAAACTGGGGTATTTGAGGTCATCAGTGGACTCTTGGTCGGAAAGCCAATGGATGAAGCCTTCTATGACGACTATAAAGAGGCACTAATGAGCATCGTTGACAGCAATATCCCAATTGTCTATAATCTAAACGTTGGGCACGCCACACCAAGAGCCATTGTACCCTTTGGCGTCTATGCTTATGTGGATGCAAAAGAGCAAGTCATTCGCTTTGACTATAACAAAAAATAAACAATTTCTCCATTTTTATGCTTTTGTATTGATTTTCGCTAATTTCTATGATATCTTTTTGAAGGAGGTGTATATGACTAAACAAAAAATAAATCAAATTGTCGGTTCAATCGGGGCCTTTATCGGGATTATTGTATTTATCGCCTACATCCCACAAATTTTTGCCAATTTACAAGGCAACAAAGCTCAACCATTCCAGCCTTTATCCGCAGCAGTATCTTGTTTAATTTGGGTTATTTATGGATGGACAAAAGAACCTAAGAAGGATTGGATACTAATTATTCCAAACTCAGCTGGCGTTGTCTTAGGTGGACTGACATTTCTTACTGCACTATAAAAGTTACTAGCATATAATCAAAAAGCTGAGAGGAGATTCTCAGCTTTTTCTCTTGTATAACTACTAAAACGTCACATACTACTGATAACTAAAATAATCAAGGGAAGGCTATTGCCTAACATATGAACAACTAGAGGATAATAAATATTCTCTTTTTCTTTCACATAGATGATAGAAAAGGCAATGCCTCCACCTAGATAACCGACTGCACTGACCCACTCTGATAAAGCCAAACTGTGCATATGAGTCAGAGCAAAAACAAGTCCTACCAGAAGAATGCTTAGCCAACTTGACAGACGTTTCTGCAAGTGATGTAACAAGAGCTGACGGAAAAAGAGTTCTTCCACAAAAGGTCCTATGATACAGGCGAAAACTGCTATCAGTATTGGTTGTTCTTGAAAGGTACTTTGAATATTCGACTGGTTTAGACCTTGTCCGACTAGCCCAAAAAACTGCTTCAACATCTCTGATACAAATTCAAAGACAAAAGTCATCAGAAAGAGAAAGAGCCATCCTGTTAAGACGCAAAAGAAGAATTTCCTTTTAGTCTTTCTAATCTCATTCCATTGTTTGATCAATCGATCCTTAAACAAGAAAGAGCCATATAGAGCTAGTACTACATAAACTAGATAATTTGCAATAGCAGATGGCATCAAGAAAGCCAGCAATTTAACTCCATCAAATACAAAGAGAACTGTATAGAGAATCGCAAAAATCAGAATTCCCTTATTTTTGTTAGACATCATTTAATTCCCCTTCCACTCGCAATCATTCTCGTGGTCATCAACCAGGCCTGCCGCCTGTAGAAAAGACAAAACTGCGACTGGACCTGTAAACTTGAAGCCTTGTTTTTTGAGATCTTGAGACAACTTTTCAGACAAGGCTGTTTTAGCAGGTGCTAGGTGATAGTCAGGAACATCATTCACGATCGTTTTTCCCTCAACAAAGGACCAGAGATAAGCGTCAAAAGAGCCGTAGGTTTTCTGGACTTGCAAAAATGCTTGGGCGTTGGCACGTGTCGCAAAGAGCTTGGAACGATTTCGGATGATGGCTGGATTCTCTAACAAGGCTTCCAACTCGCCATCTGTCATTTCCGCGACACGTTGAACTTGGTAGTTGTAAAAGACTTCTCGGAATCCTTGGCGTTTGTTTAGTACCGTTTCCCAAGATAGACCCGACTGGTAAGTTTCCAAACAAAGCAACTCAAAAAGAGCACGGTCATCATGAAGGGGTTGGCCCCACTCTTCATCATGATAGGCCACATATAATGGGTTGTTCATTTTAACCCAACCACAGCGTTTTGTCATAAAAATCTCCTATTTGACCAACATTTTAAGGGCCGACTTGATATAGTTCTCAGCTGTATCCGTCGTTCCTTCAAAGAATTTCTTGATTTTCTTGAGCTCGGTTGCCTTGTAGCCCAGTGCCAACATGGCTTCCATAGCTTCTTCCAGTTCTTGGTTTTCAGCGCTGGTTTGCACTGCCACCTTGGCAGGAAGGTCATCACTAGCCACGACTACCTTGCCTTCCAAGTCCAGCACCATCTGCTGGGCTGTTTTCTTGCCAATTTTAGGGAACTTGGTCAAGTAGGTGATGTTCTTAGTCTCGATCGCCTGAACCAAACCAGCATTGTCATCGGCAGCGATAATAGCAAGAGCTGATACAGGACCAATCCCAGAAACCGAGATCAGACTAAGAAAGAGCTTCTTCTCATCTTCTGAGCGAAAGCCGTAAAGCAGATGGGCATCCTCACGGACAACTTGGTGCACATAAATCTGAGTTTCTTGATTAACCCGACCTGAGTAAGCATAGGGATTGGCTACATGCAAGATATAACCGATACCATTTGCCTCAAGGATGATATATTTAGCAGTGATTTTGGTAATGATTCCTTTTAGATATTCGTACATAATTTTCACTTTCTATAATTGATTTGCAATTCCTTGTAAATGCGCTGCTCTGATGATAAGAAGCAACCCAAGTACTGCACACACAATAAAAACGAGCCAAACACCTACAGCACCTGTTGCAGCGCTGATAGAAATCATCGCCCCCGCTAAAATAGACGCTAAAGGCTGCGCCATATTAAGGAAACCTGAGTAGGTTCCGAGCTTATTCTCATTCATCATTTCCGCCCGCAAAACTTGGCTTGGCGGCATGCAGATGAGTTCCCCCATAGTATAGAGAATGGCTAGCAAAAACAGAGCCCAGAAACTCCTGAAGACAATGGTGAAAAGCATACCCAAGTCAAAGATAATACTTCCCAATAAAAACTGCGGTATGAGCTTCATTTCCTTGGTCAAACGATTGGCAGTCGTTATGAAGCAAACAATAATCAGGGTATTGATAAAGACCATGATACTGAGCATCTTAGCTCCTGAAATATGAATACCGAAAATACTACTCGCGATGAATGACTCTTTCAAATGAACGGGTATATAATTGTCAATTTGCAACCAGATAACTCCATTAAATACAGTCCCTAACGTATAAAGTAGGAAAATTTTGTCCTGAAAAACAGAAACATAATTTTTCACAGTTGCCAAAGGACTGCTACCATGCTCAAAGACCAGATTAGCTGGCTTGCTTTCTGAAAAATATTTCCAAGCGAGGAAAAAATTCAAGAAGCTAATCACCGTCAAAACCAGAAGCAACTCAAAAAAATGGTGGTCGTAAAAGAAACCTGCAAGCCCTGCTCCTAACATAACGGATACATTGACAAACCAATAACTAATCGTATAAACGAAACGGCGATTTTGCTCGTCGGTCAAATCAATAATCATCGCATCAATAGCCGGCCAAGAGAAAGTTCCTGCGGTCTCTGCCAGCAACATTCCGACAAAAGTCAAAAAGGGAAAAATATGATTAGGCATATTTGCCAGCAGCACAAGAAAGTAGCCACTCGCAAGACCAAAGTTTCCCCAGTCAATGACTTTCTTACGTCCCCAAAGATCCGCCAAATGTCCACCATACAGCCCAGCTAAAAAACCAATGAGTTTGGTTGTGATCATCAATAACCCCGCCCAAAAGGCTCCAAAATATTGAACATAGTACATGGCCATAAAAGGAGTAATGGCACTCTCTAAAATCCGTGCTACAAAGCTCATCCATTCCCGCATTTGAATTTGCTTGGGGAGGGCAAAAAATTCTTTCATCTTTCATTCCTTTTTCATAATTTCTTCGCTTTTTCTTACCTAGTATATCATATTTTTTTGCTGAAAACTGCAAACACAAGTGCAACCTCTGGTTGACAAATAGTACAGGAGATTGTATTCTCATAATAAGTAAAAATTGTTAGGATAAAAGAAGAAAAAGGAGGATAGAGTGATGAAACTCGCAGAAAAACTATTTGAGCTCAGAAAGGAAAAAGGTTGGTCCCAAGAAAAGCTAGCAGAACAAATCAATGTTTCTCGGCAAAGCATCTCCAAATGGGAGTCTGGACAAGTCCTTCCTGAAATTGAAAAAATCATTGAAATAAGCAAGATTTTTCAAGTGACAACTGACTATCTCTTACTGGATGAAAACTCTGAAAAAACTTCTACAGAAGTGATCTTGGAGGGAGACAAGGACAAATACTATAAAAAGGTTAAATCCTTTGGTCTCTGGCAGGTGATTTATATTTTCGTATTGGCTCTGGCTATCTATCTCTTTTTAGCTGGTTCTAGTTTTCCAGCTGAATTCACTGCTTGGATCTGGCTGACCTTCGTTCTCTTGATTGCGTCTGCAGTTGCTATCAACAAGGCTCTCAAAACCAAACAACGTTATCTTGATAGGGTAATTGGCCTTGAGAATCATTCAGACCATGACGACTCTACAAAATCTTGAATCACCTAGTTCAGTTTTCACAACACTTTTTATAGGACTGGTCTTGTCAAGCAAGTGTAAACCTCGTGTCAACTTGCCCATGTCCAATCAAAGTTCCCACTTTAATAAAATTTTAAAGCCTTGTTCGAAAAGGAACAAAGGCTTTTTGTGTTCTTAATATTTTCCCAACTCACGAAGACTCGTATGATTTTCCTGAATGCGTCGGAACATCTTTCCCATATCCGACTTGGTGAAATGCACCAAAACAGGACGTCCATGCGGACAGTTATAGGGGTTGTCACATTGAGAAAGCTGATAAAGGAGCTGTCTAGCTGAGTGGTCGTCGATACGATGGTTGGCCTTGATAGACCGCTTGCAGGACATCATGATGGCTAACTCTGCTCGGTATTTTTTGATCGAAACTTCCTTGGTCAAGAGCAGCATGTCGCACATTTCATAGATGCCTGACTCAATCTCTTCTTCTGACATCCAAATAGGATGTTCACGCAGTATAAATTGATTTTCTCCGTACTCTGCTAAAAATACACCCACTTCCTCCAAAAGTGCCATTCTTTCCTTGAGACGAAGAGCATCATCTGCAGGAAATTCAAAGATGTAGGGCACTAGGAGTTGCTGCTGGCTCTGGTCAACATTGCCGATGCTTTCACGGTATTCCTCGTACTTGACTCGTTCCTGAGCCGCGTGCTGGTCTATGATGTAGAGTCCATCTCGCCCTTGGGCAAAAAGATAGGTCCCGTGCATCTGTCCGAAGAACTCCAACTCTGGGAAACTCGATGCTTCTTCTCGCTCCAGCTTATCATAAGCCTTATCGAGGCTAGCAAGATCTAACTCTGGATGGTCTAATTGGCCATAGTTAGCAGGCTTTCTCTCTGCAAAATGCAGTTTTGCTGGCTTAGTCAATTGGTCTAAAGTTTCTTTAGCAAACAGGGGTAGGTCCCTACCCTCCTCAGTTAATTCAACCTGGTGGTCAGCCACCTCAGCTTGACTAGGTTTTGAGAGTTCTGTTTTTTCATAGTAAAGCGTATTTTCTTTGAGTGGGAGAATAGTTTGCTCTACCTTTTGACGATTGCGCACGGTCGACTTGGCAAGATTTTCTAAAGCATCAGGAATCAAGGCTTGTTCCTTGAGACTATTTGAAATAGCTTCTGAAAGCAGCGCCATCAGTTCTCTTTCCTTAGAAATCCGCACTTCTTGTTTGGTTGGATGCACATTGACATCAGCTAGATAGGGGTCAATATGGATGTGAATGACAGCCAGTGGAAAACGCCCTACCATAAGCTTGCTTCCGTAACCATCCAAAATAGCACGGTTGAGCAAGAAGTTCTTGATATAACGGCCATTGATGAAGAGGCTGATATAGTTACGATTTGCTCGGGTTAATTCAGGTAAAGACACAAAACCTGTAATTTCAAAATCTAAGTCAGAGTTCTCAATTTCAATCATCTTCTTGGCACTCGCCAAACCATAAATCCCTGCGATGGCTTGTCGCAGTTGACCAGTCCCTGCTGTCCGCGTCATTTCCTTGCCATCACTGATTAAACTAAAAGAAATCTCAGGATGAGCCAATCCCAGACGGTTGACAATATCAATGATATGAGACAGCTCCGCTTGCTGGCTCTTCATATACTTGAGACGGGCAGGTGTGTTGAAAAAGAGGTCCTCCACACAAACTTTGGTCCCCACAGGACTAGTCGCTGGGATGACTTCCTCAACTTCACCCCCACGCGCAACGAGCTTGGTCCCATGACTCGCACCATCCACCGCGGTCAACAGAGTCAAGACACTGACAGACGCGATAGAGGGCAGGGCTTCACCACGAAAACCAAGCGTCCGAATCCGAAAGAGGTCTGCTTGATTTTTTATCTTACTGGTCGCATGACGACGCAGGGCCAACTCCACCTCATCGTGGGCAATTCCATGACCATTATCAGTGATTTGAATTTTCTTGAGACCAGCTTCCTCAATCTCAATGATAATCTGGCTAGAACCCGCGTCAATGGCATTTTCTACCAACTCTTTGACTACACTGGCAGGACGTTCGATAACCTCCCCTGCCGCGATCTGGTTTGCCAGCACCTCTGGCAATTCAATAATATGAGACATCTTTCAGCCCCTTTCTGTATCTATTTTCCTAGAAATTGATTAGTGCTATTATACCATATTTCATATGTTACCAGAAAAAGCAAATACCACATAGACTCCAAATCTCTCCACATAGACAAAAGCTCTTGCCATGGGTCGTAAAATAGTGGTATACTCAATAAAAATCAAAGAGCAAACTAGAAAGCTAGGCGCAGACAGTACTTTAGTACGGCAAGACGACGCTGACGTGGTTTGAATTTGATTTTTGAAGAGTATTAATAAAGGTGTACAAGAAGTGAGATTAACCTTGTATAACTGAAAAGGAGGGAAGTTTATGAAAGTAGAACTACAGATTAAGGAGACGTACAAGGAAGAAAAGCTGATTGTCCAAGCACCTCAAGAAACCAAAAAAGTCCAAAAAGTCATCGAATTTGCTGAAAATCTTGACCAAAAAGAAACAATCAAAGGAAAGATTGATGATCAGGTCTATCTAGTTAAGATTGGTAAGATACAACGCTTCTATATCGAGAATCGCAAGGTTCTAGCAGAAACGTCGAGTCAGACCTACAGCATTGATTTGCGACTCTATCAAGTTCTTGAAATTCTACCGACCACTTTTATCCAAATTTCCCAATCTGAAATCGTCAATATCGACTCCATCTCTCATCTCAAGCTCACGCCCAACGGTCTGGTTGAAATTTTCTTAAAAAACGAAAGCTTCACCTACTCTTCACGCCGCTACCTAAAAACCATCAAGGAGAAATTAGAACTATGAAAAAACAAATCTTTCACGATGCAGCCGCTGGTGTACTTATCGGCCTCATCCTCTCTATCCTCTTTTCACTCATTTATGCCCCAAATACCTATGCCCCACTGAGCCCCGATTCTCTAGTCGGACAAGTGATGGTGCAACATCAGGTTCACGGTGCCTTGGCCTTGCTCTACTGTATGATCATCTGGTCAGCTATCGGAGTTCTCTTTAGCTTTGGCGGTCGCTTATTCAGCCGTGACTGGAGCTTGCTCCGTGCGACGCTTTCCCATTTCTTCCTCATGCTGGCTGGCTTTGTCCCACTGGCAACTCTAGCTGGTTGGTTCCCTTTCCACTGGACCTTCTATCTCCAGCTCATTCCAGAGTTTGCGATTGTCTACCTCATCATCTGGGCTATTCTCTATAAAAGAGAAGCTAAAAAAGTAGACCACATCAATCAACTTTTGGCCCATAAAAAGTAATAGAGAAAAATCCCACTCACAATGTACTGACCCCCAAAAGTTGGACAAATAATTATTGAAAGGATTTAGTTCTGTATTGCACAGGGCTAAGTCCTTTTAGTTTTAGTTTGACTTTGATTCGTTTGTTATTGTAGTAATCTATGTAGTCCACAATAGCTTGTGTTCAAGGCCCTCTAAAGACCTAAAGTGCTTCTCATAACCGTAAAACTTCTCAGACTTAAGAATGCCAAAGAAGGACTCCATCATGCCGTTGTCTGGGCTGTTACCCTTACGTGACATGGATGCTTGAATTCCCTTATTCTCTAGAAACCGATGATAAGAATCATGTTGGTATTGCCAGCCTTGGTCACTATGGAGAATCGTATTCTCATAGTGTTTCTCTGTGAATGCCTGTTCTAACATCGTTTTTACTTGTTCTAAACTAGGCGAACAAGAAAGATTAAAAGCAATAATTTCGCTGTTAAAGCCATCTAAAACTGGTGATAAGTAGAGTTTTTGACTGCTTGCTGGAATGGCAAACTCTGTCACATCCGTATAGCACTTTTCCATTGGCCTCGATGCTTC